>JBHEMF010000238.1:0-2954 GCA_046352665.1 Thermoplasmatota archaeon | reverse complement strand
ACAGGGCCCCGATCTTTCCGACGACGTCGGCGACGTGCTCCACCTGGCCCTGAATTTCGAATCGGACACGAGGTTGCTGCGTGTCCGCGTCTTCCCCGCCGGGGCGAGCCGAGGGCGAGGCAAGCTGAGCCCGCGCCACCGGCGCGGTGCGAACGCGGGGGCCGAGGGGAAGGACGCCGCACGAAGAATCTGCAAGTCAAGCGGGGCAGCTAAACCACCGATTTCACCGATTGCACCGGTCCGCGTTCGGTGGAAGCGGTGCCATCGGTGGTTGGTTTCTGCGCAGCGAGACCGATCCCATCGGCTTCTAGGGGGTTGGAGATTTTTTCCCCTAACCTGTCGGTGCCGGACGGAACACTGCCATCGCGTCCGCGTCCCTGATGATCGTCGCCGAGTACACGTCGGAGCCATGCGTAGGGGCCATGGCGCCAGGCCATTGGTGCATCCGTCCCGGCTCGTCGGCGTGGCGCGTGTCGGCCCAGAACACGACGGCGGAGGAGGCGCTCGTGGCAAGGCCGATGTAGTCGCCGATGAACGGGAACCCGCCCTGGTGGTGGCCGAGGTCGCCGTCGAAACTGCGCTCGGTGACGCGCACGTTCCTGTGGAAGCGCTCGCCGCCGTCGTCCGAGTAGGCGTAGTACACGTCGAGGAGGCGGTTCGACGGGTCGTTGCGCCGGTCGAGCCAGGCGACGTGGACGCCGCCTTTGGGATCGACGCTCACCCAGGGCACGAACTGGTCGCCACGCTCCACGTCGTTCACCGTGACGGGCTCGCTCCACGACAGGCCGTCGTCGGAGTGGCGCATGAGCACCTGGACGTCCGTGTCCACCGGCCCCTTCTGGTCGGCCCAGACCACGTAGCGGCGGCCGTTGTGCGTCCCGCCGGAGGTGTCCACGGCGAGGACCGGGTACGTCGAGACGCGGAAGGTACTGGGGCCGGTGCCGTCGCGGGCCGGGCTGCTCTTCACCGGGTCCATCTCGAACGACGACAGCGCTGGCTGGAAGACGGTACCGCTCGGAGTGGCGCGGCCCTCCGTGTACGAAAGCTCGTCGGCCTGGAAATCCTTCACGGCGCTGGGCAACGTGCTGTCGGTGTCGAGGGCCCAGATGACGGCGACGTCCATCGGACGGCCGGCGGGCAGGTAGGCCGGCATGGAGAACTGCGCGTTCACGGGCAAGCCCTGCGATGGCGCGAAGAGCCGCTGCGGGCCCCACGTGCGGCCACCGTCGTCGGACTCGCAGTAGCTGATGTAGCTCCCCGACTGGGCAAGGAGGCCGAGGCCGGTGGGGTCAGCGGGGGCTCCGGCGGGCGCTGGCGGCCCCGTGTAGTACGGCGTCCACGTCGCGATGATGTGCTGCGTCTTCGGCTGCACCGCGAACCACTGCTTGTCGTTGAACTGTGCGCCGTTGTCGCCGACCGCGCAGAACCCCATCTCGTCCGTCGGGAAGGTGGCGCCGCCGTCGTGGCTGCGCGCGAAGTAGAGCTGGCTTGCCGTCGTGAGGTCGCTGGAGCCCGGGAACAGCGGGTCGGGCGGGATGCCAGCGCTTCCGGAACCGGCGCGCTTTCCCTGGTAGTTCAATCCCGAGAAGTAGAACGTGCCGTCGTCTCCGAAGACCGCCACGGGGTCGGTGCTGCAGAGGTTGCCGGTGAGCGGGCTCTTGCGCGGGTCGCCGGGGAATCCTGGCATGAGGTCGTCGGCCCACGTCACACCGCCGTCGCTGCTGGAGTACGCGCCCATCCAGACAGTGTATTGGCCGCAGTCCGTCGGCTGGAAGCCGTTCAGGTAGCTCACGGTGTAGTCCTTGCCGCCGCCTGCGACGTGCAGCGGGTTGGTGGGATCGATCGCGACGGAGACCTCGTTGGCGGGGCCGTGCTGGGTGCGCCAGTCGAAGGAGGCGTTGTCGAGGAGCGGCTTCGTGACACGGTGGTTGCACTCGTCCACGGCGTCGGTCACGTTGGCGGCGAGGCGCACCCCGCCCTTGCAGAGGAAGGCCGTGAAGTTGCCGCCGGCGCGCACCTGGTCGGCGGTGGCGTAGGGCGTCCCCGCCGGTGCGGGCTCCTGCTGGAGGCAGCCGGCCAGGATGGGGATTGCCAGAAGGGCCGCGGCGGCCAGGACCTTGCGCATCGGGCGCGGAGGCCCAGACCGCCTCTTAGGCGTTGTCGCTCTCCGGGCGCGGCGCCGTTCAGCACGGCTTTTCACCCGCTCCACGCCTACCTACGCGTTGAGCCCCTACAAGCCGGCCGCCGGCGGTCCGTCCCCCGGCCCCGGCCCGCAACTCATCGACCTGCCCATGATCAAGCAGGGCCGCGCCGACCGCCTGCGCGCCGCCGGCATCGACACGGTGGAGAAGCTCTGGAAGGCGGACCTCGGCAAGCTCGCATCGCACCCGGCGTTCGCCACCGACGACGGGCTCCTTGGGCAACTGCCGCTCCTGCAAGGATATGCCGAGGCGCACGCCAAGGGGACGGCGCTCGTCTATGCCGCCGACGACCGCCTCTTCCACCTGAAGGAGCCCATCGTCCACCTGGACCTCGAGTTCGACGGCCCCGCCTGCGAGATCTTCCTGTACGGCTTCCTCGACCACAAGACCGGGAAAGTGGAGCAGTGGTTCGACCACACGCGCACCGGCCAGGAGGGGCTGCTGCGCAATTTCCACAAGATGTGGGCCGACCTCGACCCCACCGTCGTGACGTGGGGCGGCTTCTCGTCCGACGTCGTGCAGTTGCGGCGTGCCTGCGAGAAGTACAAGATGGACACGGGCTGGCTGCGCAAGGTGCGGTGGCTCGACCTGCAGCACGAGGTCGTCTATACGGCGAACCCGGAGACGCAGCGCATCTACCTGCCCGTGCGCCGCTTCAGCTCCGACACCGTGGCGCAGTTCTTCGGCTACAAGAAGCCCCGCCTCAAGGTGAAAGATGGCTACCAGGCCCTGAAACTCTACCAGGCCTACAAG
>JBHEMF010000237.1:0-2971 GCA_046352665.1 Thermoplasmatota archaeon | reverse complement strand
GCCCATGGACGTTCACCGTGACGAGCGGCGCCTACTACGAGGACGGCAGCCTCGTGTTTTCGCGCGCGCCCGACCAAGTTCCGCCTCCATGCAATGGCACGGTTGGTGTCCGCTTGCTTGCGCCCGGCGCCGCACTCGAACGGACATTCACCTGGAACGGCACGTACCAGGACGACGGCGGCGCCTGGATTGCCTTGGACGGCGGCTACTACGCCGACATCCGCGCCGCGTACGGGTGGAGCGAAGCCGACGCCGGAAGCCTGTCCGCGCGCGGATTCGAGGGCGTGTACGTCTGCGGCACCCACACCTGCCCCTCCTGAACCAAGGCGCTACCCTTATCTTGGCCTCCAGAGTAGAAGGCCCAGGGATGCCCATGGGCCTCAAGTCTCTCTTCAGCTCGAAGGCAACGGCCAAGCCGCGCACGGACGGCAAGGACTACATCGACCTCGAGGAGGCCACACAAGGCATGGAGTTCTTCGACGGCACCTCCAGCATGATGGTGCGCGTGGCGGAGATCCAGAAGTACGAGGACCTGCGCGAGTACGCGAACTACGTTTACCAGGGCAACCTGCTCCTGCTGGACTTCTCCCCCATCGCCCAGGACGAGATCATCCTGCGCCGCGTCACGGGCGACCTCAAGAAGCTCGTGGCCGACATCAATGGCGACATCGCGGGCCTCGGCAAGACCATGCTCATCATCGCCCCCACCGGTGTGCGCATCGACCGGCACAAGCAGCGCGGCGCGACGAGCCGCTAGTTCGCTTCGCTTCGGGCGGGGGACAGATTCAACGGTGCCCCACTTAAGGGAAGGGCCCGCAGGCAAACATATCCAGATGGGCACCGTCGGGTGGGCACAGATTCCACGATGTTTGGAAAATTTCTGGCTCTTCGATGGGGCCCCCGCCACTTTGTCCTCGTTTCCGTTGAATCTGCGCTCGCCCACGAGGCGCATGCAAACAACCAGGCGGCCCAAGGCTTTTCAGGAACGCCGTCTCGACCGGTCCGTGCCCCGCACGGTCATCGAGGAGGCCGTATGCCCCTCCTGCGCGGGGCTAGGCATGGAGTACAACGTCGAGCAGGTGGACCTGCCCTTCATGGGCAACAGCCTGGAGATCCTGCTGCGGTGCGAGCGCTGCGGCTACCGCCACACGGATTTCGTGCTTACCCAGCAGCGCGAACCCACCCGGCACAGGTACCTCGTCACGAAGGCCGACGACATGTCGGTCCGCGTCGTGCGCTCGTCGAGCTGCACCGTACGCATCCCCGAGCTCGGCATCACGATCGAGCCCGGTGCCGCCTCCGAGGCATTCATCAGCAATGTCGAAGGCATCCTCGTGCGCGTCGAGCGCGTCCTCGACCAGATGCAGCGCGACGCGGAGGACGAGGAGGTCCGGCAGCGCATCATCGACCTGCAGGAGACTCTTGGCCAGATGCGCGACGGCACGGCACCGCCTGTCACGGTCATCCTCGAGGACCCGTTCGGCAACTCGGCGATCCTTGCCGAAGGCGCCGAGCACGAGCCGCTCACGGAAGAGGAGGCCGACCGCCTGAAGGTCGGCACATTCATCTTCGACAAGCAGAGCGAGAAGCAGGAATGAGGGAAAAGGGGGTGGACTGCGCGCCGCCTTGGCGCTAAGTGGTCTTCAAGATGCCCAGCGTGGGCTCATAGACCAAGCCCTTGTCCATGAGGCGGTTCAGCGACTCCTCGACGTTCTCGGAGGTGACGCCGCCCACGGCAGCCTGGGCAAGGATGTCGTCCCAACGCGCGCCCTTGGCGCCTTCGAGCTTCTGCACGGCGGCGACGACGGCCTCGTCGAGGGCGTCCTGCGCCTGCGACGTCGCGGTGTCCGGCTTGGTCGCGACGGGCGGCTTCCACGCCGGCGTCTCGCTCGGCGCCGCGTCGGCTTCGTGCCCTCCGCGGGACTCGATGCGGTGCACGGGCACCTGGCCGCCTGCGAGATGCGTGAGGGCCGTCTCCACCGTGTGCCAGTAGCGGCCCGCGTCGGCGAGGCCATAATGCTGCTGGGCGAGGAGCGCCCCTTCGGCGACTGCCGGGGCAAGCCCCTTGGCGGTGAGGGCCGCGGCGTTGGCCGGCGGGTCGGCGCGCGCCGCCTGCACTGCGACCATGCGCTCCTGCGTGCGGCGCGCGGTGTCGAGGATCCATTGGTCGCGGGTCCCCTGATCGACCACGGCCACGGACTCCGGGCGGATCGAGACGAAGATGGAGCCGGGCTCCGGCTCGTAGGTGCGTGCCTTGCCAGTGACGGCCACGTACTGCGGCGGCTGCAGCTGGGAGAGGGCCTGCGCCGCCTCCGGCTGGTAGTTGCCGGCGTAGATGGTGAACACACCGGTCGGGTCGCTGATGCGGGCACGCCAGACCTCGCCGGACTCGCCCACGGGCTCGACGTCCGTGCAGACGCCGACCACGTGGATCCGGTTCACCTTGGCGCCCAGCGGTGTCACAAGGAAGCTCGGGTCCTTCTCGCCGACGCCGGGGATGCTGGCGCGGCTCGCGTTGAACTCCTGGGCGAAGGCGCGGTGCGCCGTCTCGCGGACGTACGCCATCCTACGCACCTCCCTGGGCGGCCTGGACCTGGGCCAAGAGTGCTGCCGCGGCCTCTTTCGGCTCCTCGTGGTGGGGCTGGATGGAGCGCACGATGAGGCTCAGGCCGAAGTCGTCGGCGAGGGCGTTGCCGCGCACGGCGAATACGCGCCCGCTCAGCTTCTCGCGCAGCTGGTCCTGGATGACTTCGGGCCGGAAGGCGGCCTTTGCCTCCGTGACGCACTGCTCGAGGCTCTTGCCCAGAAGCGCCTGCGTGAGCTCGCGCCCGACCACCATGCTGACGGCGCCGGTGCCGTCGTCGAGGACGCCTTTGATGCGCAGGTCAGGGTTGCCCTCGACCCGGTTGTGGATGCGGCACTGCCCTGCGGTGAGCACGCGAGTGCAGCCCGGTGTGGAGCAGCGCAGCAC
>JBHEMF010000236.1:0-2972 GCA_046352665.1 Thermoplasmatota archaeon | reverse complement strand
GGCGTGCAGGGCGTCGGCGAAGGTGAGGACACCGGCCGCGACGAGTGCGCCGTACTCGCCGAGGCTGTGGCCGGCCACGACGTCGGGCTCGATGCCCCACTGCCGGAGTAGGCGCAGCATTGCGACGTCCGCGGCGAGCACGGCGGGCTGCGTGAATTCCGTGAGCTGGAGTTTCTTCTCGCTTGTCGCCTGCGCCTCGGGCGTGTCCGGTGTTGGCCAGAGGATGTCGGTGAGCTTCACACCGTCGAGCTCGTCCAGGAGGATCTGGTCGGCCTCCTCGAACGTGTTGCGGACGACCTCGTACTTCTGTGCCAGGTCGCGGAACATGTTGACATACTGCGTCCCCTGGCCGGGGAACAGGAAGGCGACCTTGCCTTGCGGCTTGCCTTTGTTCACGAAGGCGCCTTGGTTGAAGGCGAGGCGGGCCTGCGACGCGTTCGCGGCCGCCTTCTGCGCCTGCTCCAGCTTCTTCGGGACCTCCCCGAGGCTCGCGACCGTGATGCCGACGCGAGTCTGGCTAGCGATTCCGGTGGCGCTGTGCGGGTGCAGGATGTCACGCAGCCGCGGCCCCTGTCCCGTCTCCGCGAAGGTGGCGCGCTCGCCGGCAAGCTGCATCGCGGCCTGTGCGGCCACGGCACCGTCGAGGACGAGGGGTTCGGCTTCGAGGCTGGCCGCAGCCTTCATGCGCGCCGCGAACGCCGGGATGTCCACCGTCCGGGCCGGAGTGGAGGGGGACCTTTGCGCCGGTTGCGCGACCTGCGTTCCGGCGTCGGCGCGCTTGATGCGGCCGGGGACGTACTCCTCGACCACGACGTGGAAATTCGTGCCGCCGAAGCCGAAGCTGGAGACCGCGGCGCGGCGCGGGTGCCCGGCGGGGCGGGGCCATTCGGTGCGCTGGGTCACGACCTTGAACGGCGAGTGCGCCCAATCGATCTGCGGGTTCAACGTGCGGACGTTGATGGAGGGAGGGATGGTGCCCGTTTGCACCGCGAGCGCTGCCTTGAGGAGCCCCACGGCGCCGGCGGCGGACTTCAAGTGGCCCATGTTGGACTTCACGGAGCCCACCCAGATGGTGCCGGGTACCGCGGCGCGCTTGGAAGTCGCCTTGAAGGCCTCCTCGGCGGCGGTGAGCTCCACGGGGTCGCCGACGGGCGTCGAGGTGCCGTGCGCCTCCATGTAGCCGATCGTGAGGGGGTCGATGGCGGTCTCCTGGTAGGCGCGCAGCACCGCCTTCACCTGGCCGACGGGGTTGGGCGCCGTGATGCCCTTGCCTTTGCCGTCGGAAGAACCGCCGACGCCGCGGACCACGGCATGGATGCGGTCGCCGTCGCGCTCGGCGTCCCACAGGCGTTTCAGAAGGAGGATGACGCAGCCTTCCCCCATCACGAAGCCGTTGGCGTCCTTGTCGAACGGCCGGCTGCCATCCGGCGACAAGGCGCCGATCTTGGAGAACTCGATGTAGGGCGTGATGTCCATGCTGCGGTCGGTGCCGCCCCAGACCACGTAGTCGGATTCGCCGCGGCGCAGCGAGTCGATGGCGGCGTCAAGCGCTGCCAGGCTGCTGGCGCAGGCGGCGTCGGTCGTGAAGTTCTTGCCCGAGAGGTCGAACACGTTGGCGATGCGCCCCGCCGCCACGTTGGAGAGGGCACCCGGCATGGAGTCCTCAGTGATCGGTGGGACGCCGGACTGGTAGGCGGCCTTCGTGCGCCGGATGATGGCCTCCTGCGACGCCGGCGGGAGCGACATGAAATCGGCGTCCGCACGCAGCGCGTGCTCGACCTGGGGCCAGTAGAGCGTCTTGGACTGGAGCTTCATCTGCTCGCCGCCCATGGCGTTGCCCAGGATGACGGCGCATCGCCCGCGGTCGAACTCGCGCCCCTCGTCGCCCTTCAGGCCCGACTTGTAGCCGGCGTCCTTGAACGCCTGCCGGGTCGCGGCGAGGGACCAGCGCTGGCTCGGGTCGATCTGCGCCACCGTCCCCGGCGGCATGCGGAACTCGAGCGGGTTGAACGCGTCGTTGGAGACGAAGGCGCCAATCTTGGCGTACGTGCGGTCCGGCACCGACTTGTCCGGGTTCCAGAACAGGGCCGGGTCCCAGCGCTCCTTGGGCACCTCGCGGATGGAGGACTTGCCGGCAAGGAGGTTCTCCCAGAACGTCTTCACGTCGGGGGCGTCGGGGAGGACGCAGCCAAGGCCGATCACGGCGATGGGCTCCTTGTTGGTTTCCTCGTTGGACATGCGGTGTACCCCCCGGGTCGCCCCGGTTCCCCCCTCACGGGCGACTACATGAGAATTTGTGTCGGGCCGGAACCTGTCAAGCCTCGCGCCACCTACCCGGTAAAACTCCGTATTTAAAGAGCCCATCCAACGGGGTGACGCGCGGCCGCCCCAAACCGGCGCCCCAACCGTCATGGCCTCGTCCCGCCTCCCCGCGGCGTGGCCGACCGGGACACGATCAAGCGGCTCTACGCGGCACTTGCCGACAAGGACGGCGAGGCCATGGCGGCCCTCTACGCCGACGACGCCCGGTTCTCCGACCCCGTCTTCCCCGACCTCAAGGGGCCCGAGGTGGGGGCGATGTGGCGCCTACTTTGTGAACGGGCCCAGGACCTCAGGGTCGAGGTGCGCAACGTCAAGGCCAAAGGTGGCCTGGGCGAGGCCGAGTGGGAGGCATGGTACACGTTCGCGCAGACCGACCTTCCCGTCCGCAACGTCGGCCAGGCGCGGTTCGCCTTCCGTGACGGCCTCATCGCCACCCACACGGACGATTGGGACTTCGGCAAGTGGGCCCGGCAAGCGTTGGGGAAGAAGGGGAAATTCCTCGGCTGGACCAAACCGTTCCACAACGCCGTGAGCAAGCAGGCGCGGGAGCGGCTGGAGAGGTTCATGGAGGGCGAATCCAGATCGAAGGCGACTTAAGCGGCTCACGTCAGGTCCGCAAGTCCTTGGGCGCGCTCGACTGGGGCTGGAAG
>JBHEMF010000235.1:0-2973 GCA_046352665.1 Thermoplasmatota archaeon | reverse complement strand
TCATGAAGGTGTCATAGTGCGGGCGGTACCGCAGGGAATCCTGAGGGTAGTAGTCGCGCGGACCCGCGGAGCCCCCATACTGGCCGGTCGCGTCGCCGGCGATCAGGCCCGCCAGGTCCCCCGTCGTGCGGGCTGTGTCCTGGGCTGCGTCCGCGGCGTCCTGCGGATTGCTCGGGAAATCGGCGGGCGACGGCTGGTGGACCCCATTGACGGCGTCGGCCGCAACGAACGAGACGCTGTCCGTCTCGTGCAGCATGAGGGTGTAGTCGCGGGAAAAGGCCGGGTCCTGGCCGCGGTCGGCGGGATCGACGATGAATGAGCCGAACAGCCCCGCGTCGATGTGCGTCGGCGCATCCACGTGGCAGTGGTACCAATAGGTGCCTGTCTCCTTGGCGTCGAATTCGTAAACGTAGGTCCCCGTCCCGATCGCCTGCGTCATGTAAGGGACCCCATCCATGGCCCACGGTACCGCGTAACCGTGCCAGTGGATGGTATGGAAGCCGTCGTGCAGGCGCACACGCACATGGTCGCCCTCCGTCACGTGGATGGCGGGGCCCGGAACCGTGAACGGCCCGTCCGGCGCCAGACCGAAGGCCAAGGCGTCGATGTGCTTGCCCTTCGTGGGCTCGAGATAGGGGCCGAGCGAGACATACAGGTCGAAGTCGCGGGTCTGCGCGGACCCCGGGGCCTGCTGCGTCCCGGCGTGGTCCACGCAGCCGCCCAAGACCATCGTGCAAAGGAGCAGGACGAGCGTTCGTTCGAAGAAGCGTGGAGTCATGGCAGCCCAGCGAGGCGGCTACGGCAGTACGGGTTCTTGGAGCCTTGGGGGCCCCACCCCTTATGAGGCCGGCCCAACTCGCGCGGCCCATGCACCTGATCCCGAACCACTCCTTGGAGGCCGAGATGGCGAAGGCGGCGGGCGTCGCGAATGCGCAGGCGTTGTTCTCGGACATTCCTGCGGCGCTGCGGGCGAAGCCGTTGCGGTTGCCGAAGTCGGAGCCTGAGCGTCTTTTGGTGCGGCGGCTGCGGACGCTTCTCAACAGGAACCAGTCATACGAGCGCATCGCGAATTTCCTGGGCGGTGGGTACAAGCCGCAACTTGTGCCGGCGGCCGTGAAGGCGGTGGCGCACCGGCAGGAGTTCATCACGAGTTACACGCCCTACCAGCCGGAGGTGTCGCAGGGGCTGTTGCAGACGCTGTTCGAGTACCAGAGCCTCATGTGCGACGTGACGGGGATGGAGGTCACGAACGCGGGCATGTACGACGGTCCGACGGCGTTGGGCGAGGCGGCCTTGATGGCGGCGCGGGCGACGGGGCGTTCGCGGTTCCTCGTGCCGACGCACATGTCGTGGGAGAAACGCAGCATCCTGCGCAACTACACGGTGGGGCCTGGCATCGCGCTGGACACGTACGGCTACGACGACAAGAGCGGTCGTTCGGACCTGGCGAGCCTGGAGGCGAAGCTCGGCGCAGACGTCGCGGGTGTGCTCCTGGAGAACCCGAACCATTTCGGCGTCTTCGAGGAGGAGGCCAAACGCGTGGGAGACCTTGCGCACGCGGCCGGCGCCCTGTTCGTGGTCTATACGGATCCCACGAGCCTCGGTGTGGCAGCGCCGCCGGGCACCTTGGGGGCGGACATCGTGGTGGGTGAGGCGTCCTGCTTCGGCGGTGCCCCGGCTCTGGGCGGCCCGCTCTTGGGGCTCTTCGCGACGACGGAGGCGTTGGTGCGCAAGATGCCGGGGCGCGTGATCGGTGCCACGCGCGACGAGTCGGGCAACCGCGGCTACGTGATGACGCTGCAGGCACGGGAGCAGCACATCCGCCGCGCCAAGGCGACGTCGAACATCTGCTCCAACGAGGCGCTCCTCTCCATCCAGGCCGCGATCCACCTCACCATGCTGGGCCGGCGCGGCCTGCGCGACATGGGCCTGCAGAACCTCGAGGCCGGGGCGCGCCTGGAGCAGGTGCTCCTGGGCGCTGGCCACACGAAGCGGTTCACGGGCGCCTTCTACAACGAGCTCGTCACCGCGACGCGCGACGCCAAGGCCGTGCACGAGCAGTGCCTCGCCGCCGGCGTGCACGCGGGCTGGCTCCTGGAGGCTGACGTGCCGGGCCTGCGCAACTGCATGCTGTGGGGCTCGAGCCCCGTCCACGTCGAAGAGGATTACCAGAAGCTCGCCAGGGCCATCTCGGTGTTGCCGGGGGTGCGGGCATGACCGGCGCCGCCCACATGCAGCAGGCAGACGGGCATGCCGACTCGGACGCGGCCGCCGTGCAGGCGCCGCAGCGTCACCCTCCTTCGCTCATGGTCATCCCGCACCACGTCCTCCTCGTCGTCGAGGAGGCAGCGGCACTTCCTGGCGCCATGGGCACGAACCAGGGGCCCGCCGACGAGAGGTTTGCCTCCCGCGTGCCGAAGTCCATGCAGCACAAGCCACCCGCCGCGGGCGACTACGGGCTCTCGGAGCCGCAGGCCGTTGCGCATTTCACGAAGCTCAGCCAGAAGAACTTCGGCAACGACACGGCGCTCTACCCGTTGGGCTCCTGCACGATGAAGCACAACCCGAAGGCGTGCGACGAGGTCGCGGGCTGGAGCATGGTGAACCTCCTGCATCCGAACCAGGACCCTCGCACGGTGCAGGGTTCCCTGGAGATTTTCTGGGAGCTGGAGCGCGGGCTTGCCGAGGTCACAGGGATGGACGCGGTCTCGCTGCAGCCAGCGGCAGGCGCCCAAGGAGAGTTCCTCGGCCTTCTCGTCGCGCGCGCCTACCACACGTCGCGCGGCGAGGGCGGACGCGACGAGGTCATCCTTCCCGACACAGCGCATGGCACGAACCCCGCGAGCGCGGCGCTCTGTGGATTCCGCGTCGTGGAGGTGCGCTCGGCGGCGGACGGGCGCATCAGCGTGCCCGACCTGCAGTCCAAGCTGAACCCGAGGGTAGCGGCGCTGATGCTGACGAACCCGAACACGC
>JBHEMF010000234.1:0-2979 GCA_046352665.1 Thermoplasmatota archaeon | reverse complement strand
GCGTGGCCAGGCGGCCGCGCGCCAAGGACTCGGTCTCGCCGCGGGGCCACAGGCGGGCCTCGACATGGGGCACGCCGGGCTCCTGGCCGACGTCGCCGTTGACAGTCCTCAGCTCGGTCGTGGCCGACTTGCCGGCGGGCACGTCGATGCTTGCGCCTTTCAGCGTCGGGGGCCAGCCCGGGTAGGTGAAGTGCAGGTCCCGCACGACCAGGGCGCTCATGCCCGCACCTCAGTGCCCATGCGCTCGACGGCAAGGTAGGCCGCCAGTGTCAGGGCGCAGAGCAGGCCTGCGAGCGCCACGGCGGCGGCATGGTAGATGGGAACGAAGGGACCGTCCACCTCGGCGATCCACACGGAAAGCCCGCGCGTCGCTTGCCCCATGAGCAGGCTGCTCGCGCCGTAGTCGCCGAGGCTCAAGGCCGCCGCAAGGCCGGCGGCCGCGACGAGGGCCGGACGCAAGAGGGGGCCGTGCACGCGCCACGCGACCGCGCGGGGCGGAGCGCCGAGGAGACGCGCTGCCTCGCCGAAGCGGACGTCGCGCGCCTCGAAAGCGGGAAGCAGGATGCGGGCCACGAACGGGAACGCGAGGACGGTGTGGGCAAGGAGGACGATCCAGACGGTGCCTTCGATGTCCATGAGGCCGCCGACACCGAACGTGGCGAGGAACGCCACACCGAGGAGGATGCCGGACCCGGCCATCGGGAGGCTTGCGAGTGCCTCCAGTGGGCGGCGCAGGCGCGGTGCGGCGCGCGAGCCGTACGCCAGGGCGGCGGCAAGGAGCAGGGCCAGGGTCGTGCTTGCCAAAGCGTAGAGGAGCGACAACCGCAGGGCGGCTGCGAGGTCGAAACCATGCGGGCCGGCGAGAAGGTAGCGCCAGGGTGCCAGGCTCCATTGGCCGTCGAGGCGGAAGCCCTGCACGAGCACGGCAGCCAAAGGAAGGGCCGCGGCCGCGGTCACGGCGAGCGACAGGGCGGCAAGTCCGCGTCCGGCGGGGCGAGCAGGAGTCTCTGGCTCGGCGGAGGGCGGTGCGATGCGGCGGCGCAGCGCCACGTACCCGAGGAGAAGGAGGCCGTTCACCGCGAGCTCCAGGATGCCGAGGACGGCAGCGCGGGGCAGGTCGGCAAAGAGCGTCTGCACCTTGCCGTACATCGCGGTCTCGAGGGTCTCGACGTGGCCGCCGCCCATGAAGAGGACGACGCCGAAACTGCCGAAGGTGAACAGGAAGACGAGGAGGGCGACGGCAAGGATGGCAGGGGTGAGAAGAGGCAGGGTCGTGCGCAGGAAAGCCTGGCGGGGACTTGCGCCGAGGGTACGCGCCGCGGCTTCCAGGACGCGGGGCCGGCGCCGGAGGCTCGCATCGATGAGGCGTGCGGCGAAGCCGTAATTGTAGTACGCGTGGGCGAGGACGACGGTGCCGAGCGGCCCGAGCCAGCCCAACGCGTCGAGGCCGGTGGCGGCGTGGAGCCAGCCGCGTGGCCCTAGCGTGATCTGCAGGCCGTACACGACGACGAAGACCGGCATCACGAACGGGGCGGCATGGACCGCAAGCTGCAGCCTTGGCCATGGGAGGCGGCGGGCGTGATGCAGCCACGCAAGCGGCAGCGCCAAGGCGAGTGCCAGGACGGTGCTCCACGCGGCCTGCACGAGAGCGACCTTGAGGACGTGGCGCACGTAGGGCGTCGTGGCGTAGGCAAGGGCGGTGCCGCAGGTGCCGCACACCGACGAGCCGGCGGCCGCAAGGGTCTGGGCCATGGGCAGGACGAACGCGACGGCGACGAAGGCGACCGGCAGGGCGGCGAGCCACGCGCTCGGGCGCACTCGCCTCACGCCAGGTTGCAGTTCAGGTCAGGGTTCTCGTCGAGCTCCGCCCAGGCGCCGAGCCAGCGGTCGAGGTTGCTGACACCCTTCTCGTTCTTGGTCGCAAGGAAGGATTGCGGGAACTCGACGGCGGCGAAGGAACCTGGTGGCGGGTCGTTGCCCTTGAAGCCCTTGCTCGTGCTGATGCCTGCGACCACGGGGTACATCACGTCGCTGGGGGCCGTGAGCTCCTGGAAGGCATCGGTGAGCGTGAACTCCACCCAGGCTTGCGCCGCCTGCAGGTTCTTCGTGCCGTTGGCGATGGCGATGGTCTGGATCTGGTGGTACGTGGTGCCGTTGGCGAGGAGCGGGACCGCGACGTCCGACGCCTTCATGCCGTTCGCCTGCTCGTACGCCGGTGACGTCGTGTAGCTCACCACGATGGAGCGGTCGCCAAGGCCACCCGCCGCGACACCGTAGCCGGCGCTGAAGTGCTGCTCGTAGGCGGCCTTCCAGCTCGGTGCCACGAGGACGCAGCCCTCGTGGTGGCCGTCGAGGTTGCGGTCGGGTCCGCGCAGGAGGTCGCTCCAGAACGCCTTCCAGTCGTAGAGCGCGTTGGAGTAGGGCGGGTTCTCGCCGAAGGCGGAGATCGTGGTGAGGAGGAATGCAAGGCCGGGGCTGGAGTGGCGCGGGTCCTCTGTCACGAAGCGGTCGGCGTAGAGCCGGACGCGTGAGAGGCTCTCGATCGTGCCGTTGAGGCCGCCGTCGTTCAGGTCCACGTTGAGGCCGACGTAGCCATGGTCGGCCGGTGTCGCGAACCAGCTTGCGTTGTCGTGCGGCGCGAAGAACACGAGTTTAGGTTGGATCCGGTCGGCGAAGAACGGCTTGTACGCGACGAGGTCCTTGTTCTTCGTGGCCTTGCCGTACACCATGTTGTCGATGCCGTAGATGACATCGTACTTGCCGGAGCGGCGCGACTGCTCCAGCTTCGCGAGGGACGCGCCCGTGTCGCCGCCGGCCTCCTTCTTCACCTTGATGCCGGTGAGCGCGAGCGCGTGCGCGCTGATCATGCTTCGGCCCTGGCGTTCGAGGGTTCTTCTTCGTTGTCGGACACACCTGGAACCGTCTGCGCGCGAGGGCGCCGGAGCACGTTCCGGAGGGTCTCGAGGAGCGGCGCGAAGA
>JBHEMF010000233.1:0-2984 GCA_046352665.1 Thermoplasmatota archaeon | reverse complement strand
GATCTCAACCTCGCGTCGCCGAAGCAGCTCGAGCAGGTGCTCTTCGACGAGCTAGGCCTGAAGTCGGCGCGCCGCACGAAGACGGGCCGCTCGACCGACGCCGAGGCGCTCGAGGCGTCCGTCATGGCGGAGTCGCCGACCATGAGCCGTGAGTTCGCCACACAGGTGACGCGTCTCCTCGACGCCCTCAAGTTGGAGCACATCATCGTCCCGGTGAGCGCCATGGAAGGCACCGGCCTCGACGAGCTCTACACGCTCGCGCAGGGCGCCGTCGGCCAGTCCGAGGACGTGACCCCGGAATACGACACGTTCCTTCCCGCGGACGCCGAAGAGCCCACCGACCTCGCCGGCGACGGGGAGCTCAACTGATGGCGTCCGGCAAAGCCATCGTCGCCGCCTTCGCCGTCGTGGCCGTCGCGGCCGCGGCGCTGTTCGTGGCGTACGCGGTCCAGCAGCATGGTGCCCCTGCCGTCGCGATGCGGTTCGAGTGTTGCGCCCCGGCCCCCGCCAACACGACGGCCACGGTCCTCGACTACAAGCCCGTGCACGCCGCCTACTTCCTGGAGGACCACCTCGACACGGCGGCGCTGCGCGGCAACTCGGCGGAGGACGTCCGGCTCAGGGTCGAGTCCATGCAGGAGACGCTTGCCAAGCTCACGGGCATTGCCGGCCCCGAGTGGTGGGTGGCGTGGGAAGGCGACGTCGTCCACGTCGTCGTGGCCGCGGCGCCAGCTACTGCATGAACCACTGCGGGTCGAGCCAGAGCTCGAACTTGGCGTGGCACTCCGGACATTCGACGGGGTAGTCGGTCCGCCCTGCCTGGCGCGCCGGCACGTCATGCGTCGTGACGTGGTTGCACTTGGGGCAGTCAACGTCCATGTACATGCCGTGAGCGACGAGGGGCTCCCGTTTGGCGTTTGCGGCCGAGGGCGTTGGCCGTTTCGTGCGTTTCGTGGTTTTCGGGTTCGTTGGGCGCTTGCTGCTAGCAGAAACAAGAATGCCCGAAACATGACACGAAAACTCACGAAACTGTCCGATGCTGGCTCGAAGCCTCTCCTGCACCCGTAAGGTCGGTTTCGTGCGTTTTCGTGGTTTTCGTGTGTCCAGCCTCGAAGGCAGGATGCGCTGATCACGCAATCCGACGGGGCACGAAAACCGCGGAAGACACGAAACCGACGGGCTACAGGCTCGCCAGGACGCGCTGCGCCGCCGCCGCCACCTTCTCCCGGTCGGCCTTCGGCGCAAAGACCCAGGCGCGCCAGTGGTCCATGCGGGCCTCCTGCAGGACGCGCACGAGGCGGCTCACTTCTGCCAGCGGGCGTGTGCCGGACGGTGTCCGCACGTGCAGGGCGGCCTCGCGGAAACGGGGCGGGCGGGGCACGTCGAGGACGACATGGTGGCCGGGCACACTTGCGTCGGCCGCGATCTCGGCTTCCAGCCGGCGGCGGTCGCGCGGCTTGGCCGCGAGCGCCACGAGGGCGTCCGCGTTCTTGGCGGTCGGGCCGCCTTCGAAGGCGCGCTTGTAGAGGCGGCGCTCGTCGAGGCGCGCCACGAGCTCCGCCGCGACACCGCCGGCGCTGCGCAGGCGCGCAAGAAGGACGTCGTCGGTGTCGCGCTCGAGGTCGCGCAGCCTGACGCCTTCCGCGAGGTGGCTGCGCACGGCGGCCTGCAGCATCGCCTCGCTGCACCGCACCGTGTGGTGCAGGTACACGGCGGGATACATGAGGAACCGCATCGCCAGGAGGGATTCGGCGGCGATCTGGCCTTGCGGCTCGAGGACGATGCCGTGCTGCGCATCGCGCGACAGGACCTCGGCCAGGCGGTCGGCGTCCACGCTCAGGCGCACGCCGGTGTAGTGGGCGTCGCGCAGGAGGTAGTCGATGCGGTCGGCGTCGAGGGAGCCCGCCACGAGAGGGGCAAGCGGGCCTTGGCCGAGGATGGCGTCGCTCACGGCGACCGGGTCGAGGCCGCCTTGGCGCAGGAGGTCGGCAAGCGGCCCCCAGCGCACGAGATCGACGCTCATCTCCTCGTGGCGGCGGCCCTCCTCGCGCAGCATCTCGTCGAAGGCGTGGCTGAAGGGGCCGTGCCCGACGTCGTGCAGGAGGGCACCGGCGCGCAGCGTGCCGGCCTCGGGGGCATCGAGGCGGAGGCTTGCGGCCATGCGGCCTGCGACATGGTACGCGCCGAGGCCATGCTCGAAGCGACGGTGGTGCGCGCCGGGATAGACGAGGTGCGCAGTGCCCAGCTGCTGCACGCGGCGCAGGCGCTGGAACGTCGGCGAATCGACGAGGGGGACCGCCCACGGCTCGAGCGCTATGGAGCCGTGGATGGGGTCGCGCAGGGTGACGTTCGGGATGGCCGGCCCATTGGCGGCGCGGTCTTAGCCGGCATGGGTCGCAGGCTGGTGCGGGGACGGTGAACCCCCACCCTCCTCGGGGCCTCCTGCTGCGTCCGCGATGAAAAACCGGACCACGGGAATCACGGGGAAAAGACTCCTGGCCTCGATCTTGCCCAATGCCTGCGCTTTCCGTGCGCAGGATGCGACGAAAGCCTTGCTACACGTTGCCGAGCCGCAGGACCCCAATTGTGCCGGCGTCGACGTCGCCGACTTGGTCCTCATGACGCATGTTTTCTGGGCGCGCGGAGCGCCCCCTTCCCGTGCATGGATTCGACGGTTTCGGAGACAGTAGACGACGTCGTCGGACCGCAGGAACCCTTTGACGCGGCAAACTTGCGAAACGACGGTTCGGTGAGGAAGTGGACGACGTCGTCGGACTGCAGGAACCCTCGCCGTTCCAGACTTGCGACCGCCATGCAGGACAGGAGAACTGGGCCCGCCACCTCCGCGGCATCCGCGACTACGGCAGCACCGGTTCCGGCACGGCCCCCGCCGACTGGATCGGCGATTTGTCGAGGAAGTCCATCTCGAAGTCGGAGGCCATGGTGACGCGCATGCCGTCGCGGGCGGCCACGGTGGGGACCCC
>JBHEMF010000232.1:0-3005 GCA_046352665.1 Thermoplasmatota archaeon | reverse complement strand
TTGTCTGGTTGCGCCACTTTGCCCATGGCGCCGCCTGCTCACCCGGACCCCATGCACGGCTGGCGCCTGGACTGCCAGCTCGGCGCAAACGAGGCGGCGCGGGCGACCTGGCTGCAGCCGTGCGAGGCCCGCGCCAGCCACACCGTCGGGCCGAAGCAGGAGGTCTGGCTTGCCGTGAACCCCGTGGATCCAGCCAACGTGGTCATCGCAGCCAAGGACAACAACCCCGCCAACAGCGCATCCTGCACGTGGAACGGAGTCTATGTGACGAAGGACGCCGGCCGGACCTGGACGGACGTCGTGATCGGCGGCCCCTACGCGGAGCGGAAGCCCGGCGAATTGTGGTACGGCTACGCCTGCAACACGGACCCGATGTTCCGCTTCGCCGCCGACGGGACGCTGCACTACGCCGTGGAGATGTACAACCTCGGAGGCACCAATTCGCACGGCCAGGCCGGCGCCAGCCCCACGACGGGGCGCCCCATCCTCGACCTCGGCTGGCGGCTCCTCCTTGCCACGAGCCACGACGGCGGCCTCAACTGGACCGAGGTCGTGGACCTCGTGGACGGCGACGGGGTGGCGGCGCTCAACGACTACAGCCGCATGGCGATCTCGCCCAAGACCGGCTCCATCCTTACGGCCATCGGGCTCCTCTCCGGCACCGACTTCACGATCCCGGCCATCGGGGCGCCGGAGCCAGTGGGCGGCACCGCGCGCGAGACCGCGACGCATTCGTACTGCTGGGTGACGGCGAGCCGCGACCACGGCAAGAGCGCCGACCCGGCCGCCGTCGTGGCGCAGGACCCGCCCAAGGGCATTGCCTGCGAGGCCATCGCGGTCGCCCCCGACGGCACCGTCGTCCTTGCCGGCGAGACGGGCGGCAGCGCCGTGGGCGGCCTGCAGTCGGCGGGCCAGCACCTGTTCGCGCGCAGTGTCGATGACGGCCGCACGTTCGACGCCTACGGCGGCGGCTTCGGCTACAAGCCCATGCCGGGCCACCTCAACTCGACCCGGTTCCGCGCCTCGTCCGGCATCGAGCTCGCCTTCGCCCAGCAGGGTCCGCATGCCGGCCGACTGTACGCCCTCTACGACGCGGAGGACTCCGGGCTCGGCGCGGACGTGTACATGCGGCACAGCGACGACCTCGGCCGGACGTGGAGCAACGCATCGCGCGTGAACCAGGACGCAGGGCAGGCGGACCAGTGGAACGGCAACTTCGCGGTGGCGGGTAGTTCGCTGCACGCCTTCTTCATGGACCGCAGCCACGACGCCGCGAACCACTTGATCGACATCACGCATGCCGTGAGCATCGACGAAGGTGCCACATGGACCTCGGAGCGGGTGAGCTCGGTGAGCTACGACGGCGACCTCGGCGTGCACCAGGAAGGGTTCCCCTTCATCGGCGACTACATCGGCACGGACGCAGTGGGCGACGACGTCTGGGGCGGTTTCCCCGACGCCTCGAACGGCGCGGTCACGGTCATCGCGGCTGCGCACGTGCACCGCTCCGGCTGACGGCGTTTGCCAAGGTACCGAGCCTTTCCACGGATGAAATCGCTTTCGCGCCCCGCAGTTTCGGCTCCTGCTGGTTGGCCGAAACCAAGTTCGTAAAGGCGGCTTCGTCAGCAGGGCCACAATCGTTCCGACGACGGCGGCGTGCACGAGTTGGCCCTCAATGGCGGCCTGGGCGGGCCAGGAGTTCAGTGAGTGGCAGAATCGCGAATTCGCGGTTCACGGCCCGTCTCACTGTTCTCCCAGGCCGCCCGAAACGAGGCGTTTGGGCCATGGAATTTTATCCGCCGAAAACGCCGAAGGCACGAATTCGAGCCGGCCCTTCCGGGGGGCGATGGACTTGATGGCTGCGCCCGATGATTGCGTAGGTTTGCGGATGAGCTCGAAGTTCGGCGTTTTCGGCGTTTTCGGCGGATTGTCCACGAAACTTGCCGCAGAAGAGGGCGGCCACCTCCATGGCGTTCCGTCGATGAAGTGGCCGCCGCCGTCGGACTGCAGGAACTCGTTGGAAGCAGTTGGTTCCCCTGACACGCGCAGACCGGCACCCTTATCCCTTGGCGCACTGACGGTGGTCCCAAGTCAGAACGGAAGACGTTCATGGCCGCAGGCGGGGTCTCCCGTCGCCAGGTCCCCCCGCGGGACACGCGCGACCCCCCAACCCTCCGGGGTCGGATGCCTGCTTTGCACTGGGCCGGTCCGCCTTGGACCCATGCCTTGTGGGCCGGGCGACAACACATTCCCGCCAGGCCCATCCGGTCGCTACGACCACGTGAACACAATGCAGACATTCGCAGAACTCAAGATCAGCCCAGGCACCCTCGACGCGATCGCCGCCATGGGATACGAGACGCCGAGCCCCATCCAGGGCCAGGCCATCCCGCCGTTCCTCCAGGGCCGCGACATCCTCGCCCAGGCCCGCACGGGCACGGGCAAGACCGCCGCCTTCGGCATCCCCATCGTGGAGGCCGCCCGCGGTCTCCCCGACGCCGGCCGGCAAGGCGCCGTCGTCGCCCTCGTCCTCGTCCCCACGCGCGAGCTTGCGCTGCAGGTCACCGAGGAGCTGTCGCAGATCGCCAAGGGTGCCCGCATCCGCGTCGTGCCCATCTACGGCGGTGTGGGCTTCGGCAAGCAGAACGACGACCTCAGGCGCGGCGGCAACGTCGTCGTCGTGGCGACCCCCGGCCGCCTCCTCGACCACCTGCAGCAGGGCAGCGTCCGCCTCGACAAGGTGCAGACGCTCATCCTCGACGAGGCCGACCGCATGCTCGACATGGGCTTCCTGCCCGACATGCAGCGCGTCCTGCGCGCCGTGCCGAAGGTCCGCCAGACGGCGCTGTTCTCGGCCACGGTGCCGGAGCCCATTCGCAAGCTCACCGGCCAGTTCCTCAGCGACCCCGTGACGGTCAAGGTGGAGGCGGGCCCGACGGCCACGCCCCTGTGCGACCAGTTCAAGGTCTTCCTCGAGAAGCCCGCCAAGCTGCGCAGCCTGCTGG
>JBHEMF010000231.1:0-3018 GCA_046352665.1 Thermoplasmatota archaeon | reverse complement strand
GCCCGGAAGGCATTGACCACCGCCCGGGCCGATCCCGTGGCCTCGAAGGTGGCGAACAGGTGGGCGATGGCCTCCCGCAGCTGGGGCAGGCCGAGGCTGGGGCCGTAGTGGTTCTTGCCCTTCGCCACCGCGTCGCAGAGGGCGGCCTGGATGTGGGGCGCCGGCTCGAAGTCGGGCTCGCCCAGCCCCATGTTGATGGAGTCTTTGCCGGCCAACTCGAACATCTTCCGGATGCCGGACATCTCGATGCCCAGCAGGCGCCGGGCGACGAGCGAGTTCGTTGGCACGGGGGCAGGCGACGGTCCAGGGGTGATAAGGGTTCGGAAGGCGCGGTCCCCGCTCGCAGTGGTCGCGTGCCCTGGCGCAGGCATCATTGGAAATTTCCCGCAGCGCGCAAAGTGACTTCGGCCTCGCGGGGTGGGCCCGAGCGAGCGAGGGGCCGAGCGAACGAAGCGAGGCGTGGAGGCCGACGGCATGCCGAGCGATGGAATCGCGAGGCGGGCCCAAAGGCCGACCACCCCCTACTCCTCCGATGGGGTGCGGGGGCCCGGAGGGCCCCTGCCATCGTCGGTCCTAGTTCCCGAGAAATGGTCGAGCGAAGCGAGCGCCGTTTCTCAGGCGTTGACCGTCTGCTCTTCCTCGGCTTCCGCCTCTTCCTGCCCGTTCGGCTGCGCCACGACCTTGTCGGGGAAGTGGCTGAGGATCACGATGTCGCCGACGGAGGCGACCCAGCGGTAGGGGACGGCGACGTTGTGGCCGCCCTCGATGAGCTTCGTGCTCGTGCGCGTGAGAAGGAGCGCCCCGACGCGGCGGTTGGGCAGGTCGAGGATGACGTTCTGCACGACGCCGACGTAGCGGCCGCCGTGCGTGTAGACCGGGAGATTGATGAATGAGGTGACCTCGGCGTCCATGTGCGTCCCGGGACGGGCCTACAAGGTGAAGGCATATCAGGACTTCTATCCCTCTCGGAGGGCGTCAGGAGGTTGGGAATCACCGGCGAATTGTCTTGCCTGGACCGATTTGTGGCGTTGCGTGACGATGCGTTCTGCGTTGCGCCCGCTGCACCGAACCACCGATTTCACCGATTGCACCGAAACGCGGCAAGACTCGTGAAACCGGTGCAATCGGTGGTTCCAAAAACACGTAGCCCCAGAGCGGCCATGTTTCGACGGACGGCTTCGCCGCGCCAACAATCCATCTTGAGGACCAAATCGTGCCCGGCGTCGTCGTCGGAGAACGGTCCTGCGGCGAGGGCGGCGTGTGGCAGGGCTTTCTGTTGTTTCGCGTACGGAAAGCGCAAGCCTTGGGGAAGCTCGAAAGATTGGTTTCGCCAGCGTGCCGCGACTTGCTGCGCGTCTCCGGCGGCTACCAGAACTTGACGCTGCCCGTGGCCGCGTAGAGGCCGGCGAGGAAGCCCACGATGGCGCCGCCGTTGAGTAGCGGCAGGCCGGCCTGCGGATTGCCGCGCAGCACGAACGTCATGAGCAGGCCGAAACCGGCGAGGGTGCCCACGGCAGCGCCGAGGGCGGCGGGCGTGTGCAGGAGGAGGCTTAGCCCCGACCCGGCGCCGTGCGGGCCGAAGGTGAGGGCGGAGACGACGAGCATCGTGGGCATGACGAGGTCGCCAAGGCCCATGAACATCGCCTCGCGCTCGGCCTTGTTGGCCGCACTCGCCTGCTTGAACTTGCTTGCCTCCTCGCGGAAGTGGTAGCCGCGGTGCTTGGGGATGACGAGGAGGACCGGCAGGCGCAGCTCGATCACCGAGTCGGCCAGGGCCAGCATGTGCTTCGTCCGGTACACCGCGATGGCATCGTAGATGGCAAGGAGCGCCAGGAGCACGAGGACCGGCAGGATACCGAAGCTGATGCCGAAGATGGCGGCCGACGCGGCGGCGACAAGGAGTCCCACGGTGTCGATCACGTACCATTCAGGGTGCTTGTAGAGTGCCAGGGTGGCCCCCCCCGCGACGACTGCGGCAAGGCCAAGGGCGACGGCGTCCAGGTAGCCGAAGGAAGGCGTCCCCACGATGGCGTGCGGCAGGACGGAGGCGTGCGAGGCAAGCGGGTACGCGACGTACGCGATGGTGACGGCCACGGCGCCCAGGATGATGGCGCGGATCACCCACTTCTTGCCGTACTTGGCGATGAGCAGGATGGCGAAGGTGAAGGCCAGGATGAGGGCGATGTACCAATAGACGTTGTTCACGTCCTGCGGGTTCTCCACGGCCTGCAGGCAGGTGTCGGTGCGGGTCTCGACGGGCTGGTCGCAGCCGGCGCTGAAGGGGCGGGCGAAGAGGACGGCGAGGACGATCGTCGCCACGAACATGAGGGCCAGGATGAGCGTGGAGCGCATCTCGGCCGCCGTCACCGGCATGGGTTCGGCAGGGAAGGGGGGAGTCGTCGGGGCGGGAACGGCTGGAGCGGGGTCCACCACGGCGTTTCCGACCGGGGGCGGCCCCTTAAGGCAAGCGACCTGCGTCCCAGGCAAGGGTGTCCACAATTGTGCCAAAGCCTTCTTCTACAAGCTCACTTTTGGTCAGCCAAGCCCTCACCCTGGGCTGGAAGGGTGGTTGATGGCAATGTTCACTGCACGTGGGGCAAGGACACTTGGATGGACCGTCGCGGCCGTGGCCGTCGTGGCGCTGGGGGCCCTGCTCCTGCTGCCGGGCGCCGACGCGCAGTTCCCGAACACGGACATCGGCAGCCTGGCTTCGCCCCTGAAGCACATCTGGATCGGCCAGGACCTGGGCTGCCAGGTGGAGTACGTCTCCCAGACCTCGTACCAGTTCTACCCGCCATCGACGAGCGGCCCCGCCGACTGCGGCACCTTCCTCCTCGTCGGCAACACCCTCTTCTCGCCCTGCTTCACGGCCGTCGCGGGCTGTCCGACGTCGCACGGCGGCGCCACGGGCAGCATCGGCGCGCACAGCGCCCTGACGCTGGAGGAGTGCCCGGCCCGCATCCAGGCGATCCGGGACGCGGCGGCCGCGGTCCGGCCGGAGGTCCTGGTCCTCTGCCA
>JBHEMF010000230.1:0-3020 GCA_046352665.1 Thermoplasmatota archaeon | reverse complement strand
CGGCGGCACGACGTACGGCCCCAACGTGGGCGGCTGGACTTTCTTCGTCTTCCCCGCGCCAACTCCGTACACTCCCGTGAGCCAGTCGCCCGTCACGGGCACGGGAACTGTCGCCGACCCGTTCACCATCGTCACCGTCGTGAATGCTGGCCCCTCCGCCCAGATCCAGCAGACGGACCGGTACGTCGTGGGGGAAGGCTTCTACACGACATCCATCCAGGTGACCAACAATGGGCCGTCGCAGAGCTTCATGCTCTACCGCGGCGGCGACTGCTACCTGGAGCCCCTCGGCGCCAACCAGGACACGGGCGACTTCGGCTACGGCTGGCGCGACCCCGCGACGAAGCGCGTCGCCTGCACCATGCAGCCCAACGACCTCGGCGACCACTTCGTGGGCTGGTTCCCGGTCAGCAACAGCATCGGGACGCTCGCCTCGCAGGAGACCACGTGGGCCATCCCGTGGTCGGAGGCGGCGACGGGGGCGCCACGCACGGACTCCTGCATCTGTACCACATACACGGACACCGGCGGCGGCCTCAGTTGGAGCTTCACCCTCGGAACGGGGCAGTCGGGGACCTTCGTGAGCCGCAACGCGTTCTCCCTCACGCCGCCCATCCCCGACTTCAGCGTGGACGCCTCGCGCGCCGACTGCGTCGCGTCCCAGGTCCTCTTCGCCGACGCCTCCGTGGACTACGACGGCGCCCTCACCTCGTGGGCCTGGACCTTCGGCGACGGCGCCGCCACGTCGGCAGACCTTGCACCCAGCCACACCTACTCCCAGGCCGGGACGTACGCGGTGACCCTCACCGTCCAGGACACGAACGGCTTCACGCGGTCCGCGACGCGCCAGGTCACATCCGTTGGCGACCCCGACTGCTGCCCGGTCATCGCACCCCTCGACGGCTGGACCGTCCGCGAGGGCGAGACCGTCGCGTTCGCCGCGACCGCGACGGATCCGGAAGGTGCCGGCGCCGTCTTCCGCCTGGTGGGCGACCGCGCGACGGCCGCCGCCATGGACGATTCGGGCGCTTTCTCCTGGCTCACACGCCACGGCGACGCCGGCACGCACCTCTTCCACGTCTGGGTCGGCGACGCGGCACACGCGGCGCCCGGCTCGCTCGGATGCGACGAGGCGCAGTTCCGCGTGAACGTCGTGGCCGCACCGCCCCCCGGTGCAACGGAGCCCATCATCGACACCGACATGGACGGCATCCAGGACCACGCCGACCTCTGCCCCTCCGTCCCCGACCACGAGCAGGTGGACACGGACTCCGACGGCCAAGGCGACGCCTGCGACGGCCGTGCGCCTGGCGCCCCCCTGCCGGCGGCCGTCCTCGAGCGGCGCCGCGCGCTGCGGGACCGCGACGGCGACGGCGTCCTGGACGCGCTCGACGACTGCCCCGACCGCGCCGACAACGACCAACTCGACCTCGACCGCGACGGCCAAGGCGACGCGTGCGACGCCGACGTGGACGGCGACGGCGTCGTGGACGCCACGGACGACTGCCCAATGGTGCCGGACGCGCGGCAGGACTGCGCCGCCATGGCCGCCCGGCGTCCCCTCCTCCCCGCAGTCGGGGCAACGGCCACGGTGCAGCACTCTTTGGCGGGACCGCTCGTGGCCGTCGCGGCCTTCGCTGCCACGGGCTTCCTCGTGGCGTTCGTCGTGCTGCGCCGCCGCTCCGAGTGATGGCGCGAGGCCTCTCGCATGTCGGTGTCCTTCAACAGGCTCGTCGTTGCCGGGTCGTACTCGCGGCGCCGCTGCGGGCATTGGCTTGGAATCCCGTTGCCGCCACCCAATCCCTGGGGATTGTCCAAGGTTGCACCGCAAAGGTCATGGCATGGGCCCGGGCTGGCGAGGCGTACATGCAGCCCAAGACCTGGCTGACGCTGGCCTTTGCCGCCTTGGCCGTGGTTGCACTCGCCGCACTTGCCAGCGCGCAGGGACAAGCTGTCATCTCCTCCGGCCCCACGGGCGTCAGCTTGGGGATCGCGTCGACCGGCCAGCTCACGGCGCCGGGGACGTCGCCCTCCAACAACTGCGTGAATTCGCTCGTGTACCCTGGACTGGCGACCATGGTGAGCCTGCGTTACAACCCCTCGAACGACGATGGCATGGACTGCGACTTCGAGGGCGAAGGCTGGGGTCTCTCGTACTCCGGAGGCCCGGTCGGCATGGGCTACAAGTCCTGGTCCGCCTACGAGCCCTCGTCGTCCGGCAACTGCGCATACGGTACGCTCGGGTACCCACCCGCGGGCTCCACGCCGCTCTCGTCCACGTTCTACGCCACGGCGACGGAGGCCAGCAGCGAGGTCACCATCGGGAGCCTCATCGCGAACCAGACGTACCGGCCCTACGGCGCTGCTTACCCGTCCGTGTACCGCGACGACATCACCATCACGAACAGCGGCAACGTGGCCGTGAACGGTGTCGTGTACCGGCGCGTCATGTCGTGGGGCAGCCCCCAGCGCGCGGATGACGCCACGTTCCAGTCCATCGACACGCTGCCCATCTCGGGCGGCTACGTCCCGCCGCAGGTCGTTGCCACTGCGATCGTCGGCTCGTCGGCCTGCCCAGACCCAACCGCCGCCTATGGCAGCGGCGTCGTGGCGAACGGACCGCCGCCAGCCGGGACCGTCGTCACGAACGCGTACGGCGACGTGGCGATGGTCTGGGATTTCAATTTCGGCACCTTGGCCCCGGGACAGAGCGAGACCTTCACGCTCTACTACGGCGGCGCCGGGACGCATGCCGCGGCCCTCGCCATCCTGAACGGCATCCAGGCGCAGATATACGACATCTCCGACCCCAACACCGTCGTCCAGTCCACGGTGACGTTCTTCATGGCGTTCGGCAACCTGCTGCCCCCTCCGCCGCCGCCCCCGCCACCGCCTCCGCCGCCTCCGCCCCCGCCGCCGGTCCCCGCGATCTCGTTCGCAAGTTCGGTGTTGGCGATGGACTGCCTGCAGAACGAGATGCAGTTCCAGGGTCTCGGCCAGAACGGCGCGTTCTCCAATTG
>JBHEMF010000229.1:0-3025 GCA_046352665.1 Thermoplasmatota archaeon | reverse complement strand
GGTCCAGGTCCGCGGCGAACAAGCTCTTGTCTTGCAAGAACTGCTCGCCGCCGTAGCCCTTGCCCTGCCAGCGGCCGGCCTCGATGTCCACGTCGGGTCGCTTCGGCAGCACGCCCAACAGCGGCACGCCCGTCATGGCGGCGATCACTTCCGGGTTCGTGCGTTCGGCCACGCCAGGGTCGTCCGGGAAGCCGTTCACGACGAGCCCGAGGATCGAGACGCCCTTGCGCCGCGCGTACTCCACCGTCAGCACCGTGTGGTTGATCGTCCCCAGACCCGGCCGGCAGACGACGACGAGCGGCAATCCCCACGTGAAGGCCAAGTCCGCCATCGTGAACCACGGGTCACGCAGGAGAGGGACCGCCAACCCGCCGGCGCCCTCGACCACGACCAATTGCGATCGCGCCGCCAGGCTCTCGTACGCGCGGTCCAGGACCTTGAGGTCCAGCAGGACGCTCTCGCGCTGCGCGCCCACGGCCGGCGCCAACGGTTCCCGAAGCACGTAGGGCACGACCTCCTCGCGGCGCAAGCGCATGCCCGCAGCCGCGTTGAGTGCCGCCGCGTCGTTGGGCCATGCCGTCTCCGGCCCCGAGAAACCGGACTCGACGGGCTTGAAGCCGGCGACGCGCACACCACGCTCACGCATCGCGCCCAAGATCCCGCACGCGACGGCCGTCTTGCCGACGCCGGTGTCCGTCCCCGTCACGAAGATGCCGGCCATCAGGGACGCCTCGCGGACTTGAACGCGGCCACCGCGTGGTCGATCTGGGCCGCGGTGTGCGTGGCCATCACGGTGGCCCGGATGCGGCACGAACCGGCCGCCACGGTCGGCGGGCGCACGGCGGCGGCATAGACGCCGCCGGCCTCCAGCCGCTGCATGAACGCCATCGCCGCGTCCTCGGCGCCGATGACGACGGGGATGATCGGCGTCTCGCCCGCGGGGACGGGCAGGCCGGCTTCGCGCAGGCCGTTGCGCAGCCGCGCGGCGTTGGCGTGCAGCCGCGTCCGGCGCTCGGGCTCGTCGCGCACGATCGCAACCGCACGCCGCGCGACCGCGACGGATGCGGGGGCCAGGGCCGTGCTGAAGATGAACGGGCGCGCGACGTTGCGCAGGTACTCGCAGGCCTGGCCGGATGCCGCGATGAAGCCGCCCTGGCTGGCGAGCGCCTTGCTTAGCGTGCCCATGTGGATGTCGACGCCCGTCGCGCCGAGGTGCCGCGCCGTTCCGGCGCCGTCGCCCAGTACGCCCGTGCCATGCGCGTCGTCGACCATCAGGAGCGCATCGTTCGCGGCCGTGGCTTCGCCAAGCTGCCGCAGCGGTGCCAGGTCCCCGTCCATGCTGAAGACGCCGTCGGTCACGACCAAGGCGCGCCGGTGCTGGCGGCGATGCTCACGCAGCAGACGGCCGGCGTGCTCGGCATCCGCATGGTCGTAGACTTGGATGTCGGCGCGACTCAAGCGGCAGGCGTCGATCAGGCTCGCGTGGTTGAGACGGTCGCCAAGGACGAGGTCGCCCGGCCCGACGAGTGCCGCGACGGCGGCGAGGTTGGCCTGGTAGCCCGAAGGGAAAAGGACGGCATCGTCGGTTCCTTTGAGTTGCGCAAGGTCCGTTTCGAGGCCGCGGTGCAGGTCGGTGTTCCCCGAGATGAGGCGTGAGCCGCCCGCGCTCGTGCCGTATCTTTCCAGCGCCGCTTGGCCGGCTGCGATGAGGCGCGCGTCGTCGGCGAGGCCCAAGTAGTTGTTCGAGCAGAGCAACAGGACGTCGCGGCCTTCCATGCGGATGCGCGGGGCGGGGGCGGACTGGATGGTCCTGAGGCTGCGCGTGCGTCCTGCCGCGGCGATGCGGGCCAACTCTTCGGCCATGAACGCGTGGCTCATCGCGGGACTTCCAGCACGATGCCTGCACTTGGCGACAACCTGCGAGCCGCGGCGCGCAGGGATGCTTCGTACAGGTCCGACATGGTGGCGAGTTCGTCGCGGGGCGTCGCAAGCGGCGGGAGGAAGAGTCCCGTGTTGCCGTACGGGCGAGCCAGCATGCCACGCGCCTTGGCTTCCAGATAGACTTGCTGGGCAGCTCGTGCGGTGGCGGCAAACGGCTCCTTCGTGCTCTTGTCAGCCACCAGTTCGACGCCGCGCATGAATCCCAGACCCGTCACGTTGCCGACGATCGGGATGTCGCGCCAGGGCGCGAGACGCGTGTCGAGCCACGCCGATTTTTCTTGGACGTCGGCAAGCATCGGTTCCAGCAGGGCGATGTTGGCCAACGCCGCCGCACACCCGAGCTGGTTGCCCGTGAAGGAGTGGCCGTGGAAGAGCTGTCGGCTTTCCTCATGGCGGCCCATGAACCCTTGGAAGACCGCGTCGCTGGCGAGCGTTGCAGCGAGCGGGAGGTAGCCGCCCGACAACCCCTTTCCCACCGCCATGAGGTCCGGCAGGACATCCTCATGGTGGCAGGCGAACATCTTGCCAGTCCTGCCGAATCCGGTCGCGACCTCGTCAGCGACGAGGAGCACGCCGTGTTCGTCGCAAAGGGCGCGCAGCCCGGCGAGATAACCCTTGGGCATGGCCCGCATGCCGCCGACGCCCTGCACCATGGGTTCGACGATGAGTACGGCAAGCCGCTTGCCGTGCCGTGCCAAGATCTCTTGGGCTTTCCCTAGGGCCCAGTCGCGCGTCGCAGCATCGTCGCCCGGGTGCGGTCCGCGATAGGTGTCGGGGAACGGCAACTGGACCGGCCCGTCGCCCAGGAAATCCTTGAACGCAGCGTGGAAGGCCGGCACCGGGGCGGCGGCCACGGCGCCAAGCGTGTCGCCATGGTAGGCCCCCTCCAAGCTTGCGATTCCGGTGCGTTCGGGCTCGCCGTTCTGGTGGAAGTACTGCAGCGCGATCTTGATGGCGGCTTCGACCGCGGTGCTTCCGGAGTCGGAGTACAGCACGTGCTGCAAATCGGAAAGCCGCGCCAGTCGTTCGGCCAGGAGGATCGAGGGGACGCTGCCTTGCCCGAGCGTCGTGGAGTGCGCGACCT
>JBHEMF010000228.1:0-3027 GCA_046352665.1 Thermoplasmatota archaeon | reverse complement strand
GCTGCGATAGGGTGGAGAAGGCTAGGACGCGCTTGATGTCGGTGGCGACCAGGGCCATGCTGGCGGTGTACAGGGCCGTGAAGCCGCCGATGAGGCCGATGATGAGGAACAGCTTGTCGCCGGACAGCAGGAGCAGGGGCCAGGACCGTGCGACCAGGTAGACGCCCGCCTTGACCATGGTCGCGGCGTGGATGAGCGCGGACACGGTGGTGGGGCCCTCCATGGCGTCGGGGAGCCAGAGGTCAAGGGGGAACTGCGCCGACTTGCCCACCGCGCCGCCGAAGATGAAGAGGCCCGCCCAGAAGAGGAGGTCTTGGTGCGCCGCCAGCGCGGGGTGGTGGAACAGCTCGCGGTAGCTGAAGGTGTGGAACGTCGTGAAGAGCAGGACGATCCCCAGGAAGAGGAAGATGTCCCCCAGGCGCGTGGTGAGGAACGCCTTCTTGGCGGCGATGGCGGCCGACTGCTTGGTGTACCAGTAGCCGATGAGGAGGTAGGAGCAGACGCCCATGACCTCCCAGAAGATGAACATCAGGAGGTAGTTGTCCATCACCACGGTGCCCAGCATGCCGGCCACGAAGAGGGCCTTGACGGAGTAGTAGCGGCGCAGGTGCTCATCGCTCTCGTCGTGCAGGTAGGCCGTCGAGAAGACGATGATGAGGAGGGACAGCAGGCTGACGAGGGTCATCAGCCAGACCGCAAGGTTGTCGAGGAGGAACCCGACCGTGAAGGGGAAGTCGGCGACCTTGAACCAAGAGGTGGACCAAACCATGGGCTCGCCACCCTGTAGCATGCGGACGAAGAAGACCAGGCTCAGGGCGAAGCTGCCGGTGACCGCCGCGATGGCGAGGGCCGCCCCGCCGCGCCACATCCGCTTGCCGACCCAGAAGGTCGACGCGGCGGCGAGGATGGGCAGGAGGGGGATGAGGATGGCCATCCACAGGTCGGTCCCTTGCAGGGTCGCCGGCATGAGGTGGCCTGCCTGGTCGGTGACATTGCTCACGGCTTCGGTCATCGTCGCGGCCATCTTACCACCTCAGCATCGTGCTCTTGTTGACGTCCACGGAACGGCCGTGGCGGTAGAAATGCAGCAGGATCGCCAGCCCCACGGCGGCCTCGGCGGCGGCCAGCGCGATGGAGAAGAGCGCGAAGACGAGGCCGTCGGCCTTGCCGTTCGCGTTGGCGAAGGCGATGAAGTTGATGTTGGCCGCGTTCAGCACCAGTTCGACCGAGACCAGGACGCGCAGGGCGCTGCGCTGGACCAGCAGCCCGAAGACGCCCACGCAGAGCAAGGCGGAGGACAGGGTGATGCTCCAGGCGACCGGGATCATGGTCGGACCTCCACGGCGGCAGCCGACGGCAGGGAAGGCGCCTCGATGACGGGGGGAGGCAGGACGGGGTCGGTGGCAGGCAGCGTCGTCTCCGACAGGTTGGGGTGGACGAGGCTGCTCTCCTCACTGCCGTGCACCGTGAGGGGGCGCGCGGTGACGAGGGCGCCGATCATGACGGCGGTCAGCAGGACGCCCAAGACCTCGAAGGGGATGACCTGGGCGCCGAAGAGGGCGTCCGTGACGGAGGCCAGGTCGTTGGCCTTGGAAGCGGGAACTTCGAGGCCTGACACAGCCGCTCCCGCAGCCCGAGTCTCCTCAGCAAGCGAATGGGTGTAGCTCATAGCCTGGACTTCGTCGGTGTCTGGGTCATACAAGTGTGACCATCGTGCGAAGCTTGCTTGGGCGGTTTCAAGTGCCGTCAAGGCCGGAGAGAAATCCACGCCGGAACGGGAAACCTCGTGCATGGCATGGACTTGGGCAATGGCCTCCAGGATGGTCTTGTTTGCTGCCATGTATGCGCCGTGGGCGCGCGGGAGAAGTTCGTCCATGTGCGCTTTGTCCTGTGCCATGCGCAGGTTTTCGCCCTCGGCCCAAAGGAGGTTCCCGGCCACGACCAAATCACGGCCGACGCCGGTGGGAGTCGTCCGCCAGCCTGTCGTGCTGGAAACGGCAACCCCAAGGACTCCGAGTAGGAGAAGGGCGATGAGCGCCCCGAGGACGACCTGTGCCTTGCGGTTGGGCTGCGCAGGCCCCATCATTGGGCCACCTCCCCTTCTTCGTCGCCCGCCACGAACATGACGGCGAAGATGAACAGGGTCAGGATGCCGCCGACGTAGACGAGGATCTGCAGGACGCCGATGAGGGGGGAGCCGAGGAGGATGTAGAGCGCGGCGACGGAGACGAGGACGACGCCGAGGAACATGACGCTGTGGAAGGTGCGGCGCGCCAGCGTGGAGGCGAGCCCGGCGAGCAGGATGATGGCGCCGATGATGCCGAAGGCGAGGATCTCTCCGATCGGTGTGCTCATGCCACGCCCCCCATCGGAACCACGAATTTCACGAATTGCACGAAACGTCCCAGAGGCGTGCGGCTTCGTGGAATTCGTGCAATTCGTGGTTTGGTGAGGCGCGTCACTTGAACGGCCCCCTGCCCAAGCTGGCCTCGTTCTGGCTGAGGCGGTCCGGCTTGTAGTCGTAGTCGCGCACGGCGGAGGCGGTCTCGAACTCCTTGCCCATGCGGATCGAGTCGGTGGGGCAGACCTCCTCGCAGAGGCTGCAATACATGCATTTCGAGATCTCGACGGCGGGGAACTTCTTGCGCTTGTTCTGCGGCGTGTCGAAGCCGGGGTCGTAGTCGACCATGTAGCAAGATCCGTTAGGGCAGGCCTGGGCGCACAGGGTGCAGCCGATGCAGGTCTCGAGCTTGAGGTAGATGCGGCCCCGGAAACGGTCGGCGACGGGCTTCTTGACCTCGGGATACTGGACCGTGACGGTGGGCTTGAAGAAATGCTGCAGGGTGACGCCCATGCCCTGCAGGATGGGGACGAGGGGCAGCGCGTTGCGGCGGGGGCCGGCGTCCTCCTTCTCGCTCACACTGGCACCTCGCGGACGACGCCCAGGGGGGCGCTGCGCGCCCCCCGGCATCCAGCCGCGCGCTGCCAGCGCGCGGGAGCCTTCCCCCCAGTCTGCCTGATGGGGCC
>JBHEMF010000227.1:0-3029 GCA_046352665.1 Thermoplasmatota archaeon | reverse complement strand
TTCCAGGCCCGCGCCCCAACGCGTTTCGTCCTGCTCACCCTCGCCACCATGTCCATGCAGGGCCCCCCTGCGGACTGGGCGGCCACCCACCTTCGCCACCACGCCAAGGCCGACCGCGAAGGGGACCCGCACAGCCCCCTTGAGGGCTTTTGGCACGCCCACTTCGGCTGGCTCCTGCGCGACCGCTTCGTGCGCGGCGGCATCGCCCATGAGAAGCTCATGTCCGACCCCATCGTCCGCTTCGTGCAGAAGACCTGGGTCCTCTGGGCGACCCTCGGGCTCATCGTGCCGGGCGTCATCGGCTGGGGTGTCGCCGCCGGATTCGGCCTCACCATGGCGGGCCTCTGGGCCTTCCTGGGCGGCTTCCTCTGGGGCGGCCTCGTGCGCGTCTTCATCGGCCACCACATCACGTGGAGCGTCAACTCGCTGGGGCACATGATCGGCACGCGCCCCTTCCAGAGCCCGGACAAGGCGACGAACTCCTGGTTCCTCGCCCTCTTCAGCTGGGGCGAGGGCTGGCACAACAACCACCACGCCTTCCCGCGCTCGGCCCACATCGGCCTGCGCTGGTACCAGGTGGACATCGGCAAGTACGCCCTCGGCCTCCTGCGCGCCATGGGCCAGATCAAGTCGGTCTGGCTGCCCAGCAAGGAGGAGCGCATGGCCAAGCGCGCCAAGGGCCGGGCCGCGAAGAAGGCCGCACAGTCGTAGGCCAGGTCTAGTCTTCCGGCTCTTCCTTCTCCAGCTTCTCGGCCCGCGCGCGCTGGCGGCGGCGCATCACGAGCTCGATGAGCCACGGCGCCGAGACGAGGACTGCGACCGTGACGAAGAACATCACCTTCGAGTCGTTGCCGGCCTCGCCGTAGTGGCTGGTGCCGCCCGTGATGTCGCCCCACAGCAGGTTCACGAGGCCGATCCACGGCACTTCGCCGCGCGCCTTGCCGAGGACCCACTCGAGCCGTGCCGGCGGGATGCCGGCGCACTGGTCCGCGAGATTGTTGTTGTCGCCGCGGGTCACGAACCCTGACCCGGCCTCGCCGTACATGTTGGAGGAGACCTGGAACGTCGAGGTCACGTCGCAGCCGCCGGCATCCGACAGCATGGCGCGGACGGCGGGGACGTTGAGGCTCGCCGCATGGTCGAGACCGAGCGCCGGCACGCTGAACGTGCGGTCCTGGTTCACCTGCACCCAGAAGAGCGCACGGTGGATGATCGGCGTCTCCTGCGCCAGGCCGGCCTTGCGGTACACGATCACGTCGCCGGGCCGGCCGTAATGCGACGCCCCCGCGTCGGCCTTCGTCGTGACGTCGGCGGGGTCGGAGACGTGGCGGACGAAGACGAGGTCGCCCGGGTCGATCGTGCCCAAGCGGCCCCAGTGGCTCGGCGTGCAGGTGCTGCCGAGCTGCGAATTCGGGTAGTTGTCGCAGTGCATCATGCTGCCCGTCGTCACGACCACGACGGGGTAGCCGCCGTGGATGGGCTGCGCCGTGAGGCCGTACAGGCCCCCCAAGAGGATGCCGATGACGAGGGCGCCGACGAGGACCTCGCGCACGACGGGCCAGGGTCGGTCGCGCCGCGTGAGGAACCGGTGCAAGGCGGGCGCCTTGGTCTTCAGCCAGCCGTCTGCCATCGCGGGGCCTGCCACACCCGCCCCGCTTAAAACAGGACAAGATGCGGCCCCGCCTGCACCCCCATGCCAACGGGTTTAACGCCTAGGATTCTCGCCCACGCGATGAGCGTCCGGCCCAAGCCGACGGCGGTGCGCGCCGCGGCGGCAAGGCTTCCCACCTACTTCGGCGAGTTCCGCATCGTGGTCTATCGCGACATCCCGACGGGCAAGGAGCACGCAGCGCTCGTGAAGGGCGACGTCGAGGGGAAAGAGGGGGTGCTCTGCCGCATCCACTCGGAGTGCCTGACGGGCGACATCTTCCAGAGCCTGCGGTGCGACTGCGGGCCGCAGCTTGCGGAGTCGATGCGGCTCGTCGAGCGCGAGGGCTCTGGCCTCATCCTGTACCTGCGGCAGGAAGGGCGCGACATCGGCCTCACGAACAAGATCCTCGCCTACGAGCTGCAGGAGCAAGGCCTCGACACCGTGGAGGCGAACCTGCAGCTCGGCCACCCCGTGGACGCACGCACGTACGGTGCTGCCCACGACATGCTGCGCGACCTCGGTGTAGGGTCCATCCGCCTCCTCACCAACAACCCGGCCAAGATCGACGCCCTGCGCGGCCTCGGCGTCCCCATCGCGGCGCGGGTCCCTCTCGTCATCCCCTCCAACGAGCTCAACCGCGACTACCTCGAGACGAAGCGCGAGAAGATGGGCCACCTGCTCGACTCGTGAGCGCGCGGGGCAAGAGGTAAAGTGGCGGGAACGCTGCCGCAGCGTCCCGATGCCTGACTTGCGCCTCCGCGTCGGTCTCCTCGTGAACCCGGTGGCGGGCATGGGCGGCCCCGGCGCCTACAAGGGCTCGGACAGATGGCAGGACGCCGCGGCGCATGGCTACGCACCCACCGCTCCGGAGCGGGCGCGGCGTTTCCTGCAGCTCGTGGGCGACCGCGTCGAATGGACGACGGTCCCCGGCGCCATGGGGCTCGACCACTTCACGCCGCCTCCGGCTCCCAAGGTGGTCCTCGCGGACGCCCCGTTCGCTTTCGGCACGACGAGCCGCGACGACACCGCGCGCGCCGCCCAGGCCCTGCGCGACGCCGGCGTGGCAGGCCTCCTTCTCCTGCCGGCGGCCGTCCTTCGAGCCGCCGCGCCGGAGCGCCTGCTTTCGGGGCGCGGCGGGCAGACCCTCCAGCGCGCCTTCGTCGGCGCCTTCGCGGGCGCGGCCGGCCTCGGGATCGCGTTCTTCGCGCGCTCGGCGCGCCACCCGGCGCCGGTGGTCGAGCTGTCGATCCTGCGCGAGCGGCGCGATTTCGATGCCGAGACGACACGCGAACTGGCGACAACGGTGATGCGCCGCATCGCCGAGGAAAGCGATCTCGCGGCTGCGGCGGAAGACGATCCGGCGGCGGCCGCCCTGGCG
>JBHEMF010000226.1:0-3048 GCA_046352665.1 Thermoplasmatota archaeon | reverse complement strand
CGGGAAGGCGCAGCGCATCTCCGGATTCCGCGGCGGCGCCGGCCTGGGTCATCGGCGTGGGGGCCGGGGCAGCATTGGATTGGCAGGCGAGGCCGACGAGACCGAAGGCGCGGCACCCCTCGTCGTCACCTTCACGTTGGACGCAAGCGACGCGGACGGCGACTCGCTGTCGTGGACCTTCGACGCAGACAACGACACGATTCCGGACGCAAGCGGCGGCTCCGACGACCTGCCCGCGACGGTGACGTGGCCGTACGCGATGCCTGGCGCCTACACCGCAAGTCTCGTGATCGACGACGGCCAGGCGCAGGACGTCCAGACCCTGGCCATCACGGTGGAGTGACGCTCAGAGCTTGAGGTCTGCCTTCACGAAGGCGGCGATGTCCGTAGGGAACGTCGCGACCTTCACGCCCGCGGCGGCGAACGCCTTGAGCTTCGACTCCGCGGTGCCCTTGCCCTTCTCGACCAAGGCGCCCGCGTGCCCCATCTTCTTGCCCTCCGGCGCCGTCCGGCCGGCGACGTACGCGTAGCAGGGCTTCTGCACGTGCTTCGCGATGTACTCGGCCGCCTCCTCCTCGTGGCCGCCGCCGATCTCGCCCACGAGGACGATGGCCTTGGTCTCCGGGTCGGCGTTGAAGAGCTTCACCGCGTCGAGGAGTGTCGTGCCCGGGATCGGGTCGCCGCCGAGGCCGAGGCATGTGCTTTGGCCGATGCCGACGTCGGAGAGCGCTGCGACGATCTCGTAGGTGAGCGTCCCCGACTTGGACGCCACGGCCACGGGGCCCGGCTTGAAGATCATGCCCGGCAGGATGCCGACCTTGGACTTGGCGCCGGGGCTGCAGGCGCCGGGGCAGTTCGGCCCGATGAGGGTCACACCACGCGACTTGGCGTAGTCCACGAAGACGGCCGCGTCGTGCACGGGGATGTGCTCGGTGATGACGATGATGGTCGCCACCCCTGCGTCCACGGCCTCGATCACGGCGTCCTTCGCGAAGGCGGCGGGGACGAAGACGAGGCTCACGTTGGCGCCGGCCTTCGTGACGGCCTCGCGCACCGTGTCGAAGACGGGGACGTCGTGCACCTTCTCGCCGCCCTTGCCCGGCGTCACGCCGGCCACGACGTTGGTGCCGAACTGCTTCATCTGCCCGATGTGGAACTGCCCCTGGTACCCAGTGGCGCCTTGGACGACGACCTTCGAGTCCTTGGTGAGGACGACTGCCATGGGGCGCGCCAGCCAACCTGGCTACAAATACCAGCCTCCTGGAGAAAGGCTATCATGTGTATATGCATACACACATGCATGACCAAGACCGTTTCGTTGGCTGACGACGCGTACGAGGCCTTGGCCCGCGTCAAGCGCCCCAGCGAGTCCTTCTCGGAACTGGCGCGTCGCGCCGCCAAGGAGTTGGCCCGTCAGCACCTCTTCGACCGCAAACGCAAGCCCATCTGGACAGACAAGGAAGAGGCCGACCTGGTCCGCCGCATCTATGCCGCCCGCGACGAGCCTGCCCGTCGGTTCGACACATGATCGTGATCGATTCTGACATCCTCGTCTCCTTCCTGAACGCGAAGCCGGCCGCAATCGCCGCCATGGAAGCCCTCGATGCCATGGGCGAGGAGCTTGCCACCACCTCACTGAACGCCGCCGAGGTGCTCCGGGGCGTGAGCCATGCCGCGACCAAGCGCGTCGCCGCCGAAGCCCTTCTTGCCGGGCTCACGGAAGTGCCCTTCGGTCCGAGGGCAGCCCGCCGCCATGGCCTCATCACTTCCGGCGCCGACCGGACCGGTGCACCGTTGCCCAACGTGGACGCCATGGTCGCGGCAGCCACCCTCGAGGCCGGGGCAAGGCTCGCGACGCGGAACCTTCGCCACTATGGCCGGATTCCTGGGCTCGAGCTCGTATCCGTGTGACGGACGAGGCTTCCACGACCGGCAAGGGCGGCGATCTGGATCAGCCGTTCACGGTCCAATGCACCTTGCCCATGAGGGGGTTCGGCCCGCCTTCGCAATGCTGCTCGAAGCGCAAAGTGATCTCCGTCATGGTGCCGTCCAGGTCGTACTGGACGGAGTCGATCGCCATGGAGCCCGTGATGGTGTTGCAGCCGCGGCCTTGGCCCGTCCAGTCGATGCCGCCGATCTTGGGGTTGCTGAATGAGGCACGGGTGAGGCCAGTGTAATAGCCGACCATGGGCCGTGGACAGCGGTCCGGCACGACGAAGGTCCGCCCCACCAGGCGGCCTTCGCGCTCACCGTGATGGAGCCGCCGCGCCGCGACACCAGCATCGTGTCGTTGGCAGGTGTGTACAACTGGCGGCCACCGCCCCCAATGTAGTCCCCTCTGCGGCTTTCCGTGTAGATGTACGTCCCCGCCGGCGTGGATACGGGCTGCCACGCGGGCAGGACGCTTGCGTCCCCGGTAGCCGGGATGGTCCCACGTTCGCAGTCGGGGGCGGAGCCGGCAACCGGCGGAGCGACGCCGTTGTCCGCGAGGGCGCTGACGGCCAGCGTGAACCTTATCGTGCACGGCACCGTCGATCGGCACTGCAGGCGCAGCGAGTACACGCCCTCCGCAAGGGTGACCGACTGCCGGCCGTTGGAGCCTGCGGCTGCCGCCCACGTCTGCGTGGAGCTGCGATGGGGATCGACCTTGGACATGGCGGGGCCGAGGTCGGCCGTGACGTCGTGGCCGCCGGTGGCCTCGTACGAGTAGTTGACTGCGGCCACGGGGCGCGTCACGGCAAAAGCCTGCAGGAATTCTTGTCCGGGGTTCAACGTCACGGAGTCGGCGTGCGCGACGTCGCCGGCGCTGAGCTTCGTGACGAGCACGAAGACGACGGCGGCCAGCACGACGGTGATGGCGACCATCAGGATGACGCCGATGACCGGGGAAACGGCCTCGTCGTCTGCCTTGAAGGCTTGGTTGGCTTTCATGCAAATCACCGAGCGGGCGGCCCGCTAATTGGCAACAAGGGCAAGTACATCCGAATCACCTTAGGAGCAAAGGGCTAGCGTCGTGAACGAGTAGCTACCAATCACGCTGTTGGCGAT
>JBHEMF010000225.1:0-3051 GCA_046352665.1 Thermoplasmatota archaeon | reverse complement strand
GCGCTGCGGTGGCCTCCGCCTCGTCGGCGGCGGACCGCAACTGGACGTCCGCTTGGGCGTAACCGTCGGACTGGGCGATGGCGCGGTACCTGATGCCGTTCATGACACCGACCGCGACCTGGTCGTCGAGCCAGAAGTCGAAGGTCCACCCTGGATTCCAGGCGCGGCTGCCCGGCCAAAGCGGGTTGCGCTCGAAACTCAGGTTCCACGACTGGACCGCCTCGCCGAGGACCACGGGGCCTTGGACCATGATGCCGATCGTGGCGTCGCCCAGGCCCGCCCGCAGCGCCGCCGTCCGGTTGGCGTCCCCCAGGAGGTCGGGCGCCCAGCGGTCGAACGCGGCCACGGCGCCAGGCCCCAGGGCATACACCTTGAAGCCGTCGTGCTGCGCGTCGCGGACCAGGACGTCCTCGTCACCGCGCGAATTGACGCTGCTCATGCCCCAGATCGCCTGGAGGAGCGAGTAGTTGCCAGCGCCCCACGCGGCGTCGAGCCTCGGATGGTGGAACGGCAACGGCGGCACCGAAGGCGGGCGTGCCGTCACCTCGGCGCCCCCGCGCGGGCCTGCCTTCATCGCGGCATAGACGGCCCGGTCGAGGCCAGTGCCACGCCATTCGGTGCATTTCGAGTGCGGCGAGGGGCCGCTCAGCCCACCCATGCACCCAGAGAGAAGCACGGCCAGGACCGCTGCGGCAAGCCGACGCACGCCCCCACTTCCGCCGCCGTGCTCAAAGCGTTTTCGCCTGCGCTGGGCTGCGCTCCACGACGTGACCCGTGCGCTGCCATCCCGCGAGCCCGGACCGGAACTCGAACACGCGCTGGTAGCCTACCATCTCCAGCGCCCGCGCCGCCTGGCCGACCGCGTGCACGTCGCCGTCCGCGTACACCACGATGGGCGTCACATGGTCCGGCACGAGGCCATGCACGCGAGCCGCGAACCCGGGGACGTCGGCGGGCACGCTCAAGGAGCCTGGGACGTGCCCGGCGGCGAACTGCGGCGGCGGCGCCACGTCGAGCAGGACCGCTTCGCCTTCCTCCAGGCGACGCTGCAGCCATCCCGCCTCGACACGCTGGGGCATGGAACGGAAGGAAGCCCGGCGTTTGGGAAAGCCTTGCGGACGTGGCGTTGGCCGCAGTGCAAAGTGCCGGCCGGCGCCCAGCACCGTTTCCGTTGCCTTATGATGCGCAGGGCTCCTTGCGCAGTCGGGAAGGCCGTTGCTCAAGTACATCGGCTCGAAGCGGCTCCTCGTCGATCAGATCGTCACCGTGGCGGGGGCGCTGCCCGGCGTCGAGACCGCCCTCGACCTCTTCTCCGGCACGTCCCGCGTCGGCCATGCCCTGAAGAAGGCCGGCTTCACCGTCACGGCCAACGACCACCTCGCCTACGCGCACCAGCTCGGCGTAACCTACGTCCAGGCCGACGCCAGGAAATGGCAAGGCGAGGTGGAGCGCCGCATCGCCGAGATGCAGGCCCTGCCGCCGGAGCCGGGCTACGTGACACGGACGTTCTGCGAAAGGTCCCGCTTCTTCCACCCCAGGAACGGGGCGCGCATCGACGCCATGCGGCGCTACCTCCGCGAGTCCAGCCTGGAGCCCGAGCTGAAGGCGATCCTCACCGTCGCCATGATGGAGGCCGCCGACCGCGTCGATTCCACGACGGGCGTCCAGATGGCCTACCTCAAGTCCTGGGCGCCGCGGGCCCACAACGACATCGAGCTGCGGGTGCCGGCCATGCTGCCCGGCAAAGGCCTGGCCTTGCATTTGGACGCCAAGGAGGCCGCGGCCCGCACGCCGGTGGACCTCGCCTACCTCGACCCACCCTACAACCAGCACAGCTACATGGGCAACTACCACGTCTGGGAGACGCTTGCCCGCGGCGACGAGCCCGAGGTGTACGGTGTGGCGTGCAAGCGCCTCGACTGCCGCGACTACAAGAATCCCTTCAACTCGAAGCGGCGCGCCCGCTTGGCCTTCGAGGAAGTGCTGGAGAGCCTGCGCGCCAAGCACATCCTCGTCTCCTTCAACAACGAGGGCTTCTTCGACCGCGCCACGATGGAGACGATGCTTGCGCCGCACGGCCACCTGCAGGTCGTCGAGAACGACTTCAAGCGCTACGTCGGCGCCCAGATCGGCATCTACAATCCGCAGGGCGTCAAGGTCGGCAAGGTCTCGCACCTGCGCAACAAGGAGTACCTCTACCTGGTGGGCGACGAACCTGCGCCGTTGGGTGCCGCCGCAGCCGCCATCCGCGAACCTGCACAGGTCAAGTTCGCCGCGGCCTGAACCGTGCCGCCTGACCGCACCTCACACGCCATATAGGGGGTCCTCGTGGGAAAACCGGTCCCGGGGAATTGCCCTAGGTCGGCAACCCATGCGCTTCGACGAACTCCCGCTCCATGCCACGACGCTCTCGGCCCTCGAGGCCATGGGCTTCGAGGAGACGACGCCCGTGCAGGCAGAGACCATCCCGCTCCTACTGCAAGGCAAGGATCTCGTCGCCCAGGCGCAGACCGGGACCGGCAAGACTGCGGCCTTCGGCATCCCTCTCGTGGAGGCGAGCCGAAACGGCCGCCGCGGCCTCGTCCTCGCCCCGACGCGGGAGCTTGCCCAGCAGGTGCAGCGCGAATTGCAGGCGATTGGCAAAGGCTCGCCCGTGGACGTGGTCTGCCTCATCGGCGGCGCCCACTTCGGCGACCAGGTCCGCGCCGTGAAGCGCCACCCGGACGCGATCTTCGTCGCCACACCCGGCCGCGTCGTGGACCACCTCGGCCGCGGCACCCTCGACCTCAGCGGCATCGCCATCCTCGTCCTCGACGAGGCCGACGAGATGCTCTCCATGGGTTTCCAGGACGACCTCGAGGCCATCGTCGCCGCCCTGCCCACACCGCGCCAGACGATGCTGTTCTCGGCGACCTTGGCGCCCGCCATCGAGCGCCTCGCGCAGCGCGCCCTCGTCGATCCCGTCATCGTCCGGGCCGGTGCCCGCGGAGCCGCCGCGGCGTCGGTGCGGCAGTGCTACGCCATCGTGCGCCCCGCCGACCGCGCCGAAGC
>JBHEMF010000224.1:0-3058 GCA_046352665.1 Thermoplasmatota archaeon | reverse complement strand
ACAGTGACGGCTTCGACAATGGGGAGTGGCACCGGATCCGTTGCATCGGCGGGCCAATAGAGCTCGCGCAGTAACTTGACAAGCTGGGTAAAGTCGGCGTCCGTGAGCTCGCCGTAACGCTGCCGTACGGCTTGCCGTAGCGGATGCCGGCGCTGTCGGCCGCCCCCAGGTCAGGGAAAGGTACCAGCGCCTTGGCGAGGAGCTGCACCTTGCGCACACCGATGGAGGGCTCGCCGCGCTTGGAGCGCATGCCGTAGCCGGCCACACCGACGAAGTCCCCTTCGTTCAGGAGGTGCAGGGCAGCGTCGAAGGCTGCGTCGCCGAGCTCGGCCCGGTCGAGGATGGCCTGGATCTTGCCGTCCTGCCCCTCGACGTCGAGGAACGCGATGCCGCCGGAGCCGCGTTTGGCGCGCAGCCGGCCCGCCACCTTGTACGTCTTGCCGCCGGCCCCGCCTTTCTCGCCAGGCTGGAACTGTGCTTCCAGCTTGGCGCGGAGTGCCGCAAGGTCACGCACCGCGGCGAACCGGTACGGCCATGCCTTCTTGCCGAGCCCGAGGACCTTGCGGACCTGGTCGGCATCGACGTTGCCGAGTGTTGCCTGGACCTCCTCGACCGTGGGTTGCGGCGGCTTGGGCATGGCTGTGCCGGCGACGCGGCGAGGCTATTTGAGGGGTCAGGCGAGGCGGCGCCAGGCGAGGACCACGGCCACGCCAGCCAGGGTCAGGAGCAGTCCGGGCGACGGCGACCCCTTCGTTGTGGTGCTGGAACCGTTGGTCCCCGTCGGGCTGCCCGTGCCGGAGTGGGAGCCCGTGGCCGTGCCCGAAGGTCCATTCGTGGGGCCCGTGCCGTGCGGCCCCGAGGTCCCGCTTCCCGTGCCGCCGCCCGAGGCCTCCCCGAAGCTGAAAGTGAAGCCGCCCTTGTATGACTGTAGGGTGACCTGGATCCGCCATGTGCCGGCGGCGCCCGAGACGGCCTGGGAGTCGTGCAGCGTCGCCGCCGCCGTCTTCGTGTAGATGGTGGCGTTCTTGCCGTCCAGGACCTTGAAGGAGGAAACGCACGAACCGAGCTCGGACCCAGATGACGCAGATCACGCAGACGAAACCATTCGTAGTCCATCTGCGAAATCTGCGAAATCTGCGGATAGGTTGGTCGGTGCACGCCTTGGAGCCTCGTCCGCAGCGCTAGGCAACGGACGGGACACGAAAACCACGAAAACACACGAACCAACCGCCCAAACTGGCTGGGTCACGGGCCACGCTGGTCCGCCAGCATTGTCTGGCAGTTTCGTGAGTTTTCGTGGTTTTCGTGTTCCACTGCGCGAAACATGCTGCGCAAGAACACCGCCGGACGAAACACGAAACCAAAATCCTTCTGCTGAATGAGCCTCCCCGCGCCATTGTCCGAAGCCCGTCCCATCCGCGTCTCCTACCATTGGCTCCGCCTGCGCGCCGTCGCCCATCCGACCGAGGACCCAGCCAAGGTCCAGCAGGCGCTGCGTTTCGTGTCCGGGCTCGACGAGGCGGGATTCCAGGACGCGGTGAGGGCGACGCAGTTGGAGACGCACCACGGCCTGCCCCTCACGGTCTTCGAGGCGGTGCTCGACCGGTCGCGCGACCTGCGGGCAGTGCTGGCACGCGTCTTCGCTCTTCCAGGCGCGCTCGACCGCCTGCGCGCGACGCTCGACGCCCGCGTGGACGACGACGGCATCCTCTACCTGCGCGTGGAGAAGCAGGCGGCGTCCCTCGGCGAGTTGAGGCTGGGGGAGGGCGAGGACGCGATCCAGATCCGGCTCAAGGTCGAGGCCTACCCAGCGGGGCGTGCGGCGGCGCTGGAGAGGCTGCGGACCATGCTGGAGTCCGGACGGCCTTAGGGGAGAAGCACTTCGCGCATCAGGAAACCCAAGTCGGACGGGTGCTAGCGGCGGCGGCGCGCGTACCAAAGGACGGCCACGAGGACGGCCATGGACCCGAGGAGCGCGAAACCCATGCCGGAAAAGCTTGTGTCCACGCGCCCAGCGTCCGCCGCCCCGGCGCCCGTCCGGAGACCACCGTCCGCGCCGTCCGCGCCGACTGCCGCGCAAGCGTCGCCACGGCCGTCGCCGTCCACGTCGGCCTGCTTGGGATCGGGGACGAGCGGGCAGTCGTCCACGAGGTTGCCCACGGCGTCGCCATCGACGTCGGCGTCGCAGGCGTCACCCACGCGGTCGCCGTCCTGGTCCTGCTGGCTCGAGTCCGGCAGGGCGGGACAGTCGTCGGCGGCGTCCGCAACGCCGTCGCCGTCGTGGTCGAGCGGGGTCGGGCGCAAGATGGGGTGGACGGCGAGGTCCTCGGGTGTCGCCGTCGTGTCCTGGCAGGCGTCGCCGACACCGTCGTGGTTGGCGTCGCGCTGGCCGTTGTCCGGAGTTGAGGGGCAGATGTCGGCACTGTCCACGATGCCGTCGAGGTCCGTATCGATGCCGGGCTCATAGACCCAGACGACCGCCGTGTCGCGGGCGTCGCAGCCGCCGTCCGCGGCGGGGAGGCAGAGGTCGAGGAGGTAGGTGCCGACGCGGTCGAAGCGCACCGTGATGCCGCACGCCGATGCGGCCACGTCGCCGGTCCAGACGCAACCGCCCGCCTGGCCGTCGGTCTGCCGGGTGGCGCCTTGCACGACGATGGCAGCACCCGGAAGGCCGCGGTACGGGCCGCCGGCCTGCGCGGTCCCCGGCGGGATGGGTGGGACCGGCGGCGGGGGCGGCGGGGGCAGCGGCGCAACGCGCGCCGGAGCGGCGGAGCGGGGCGCGCGCGGAGCCGCCGGCGCAGCCGTTCGGCGACCTCGACCCGGCACCCGAGCTCGCGCGCCGCGAGGTCACGAAGCCCGACGGCGCGACCGCCCCGGTCGAGGCCTACACCGTCCTCTACGACGGCGCCGGCGAGGCGCCGCGTCCCGGCATAACCGGGAAGCTCGTCCTCGACGCGGTCCTCGACGCGCATCCGCGGCGGCGGGCGGCGTATGTCCCTCGCCGGCCCGAGCTCGCGGGCTTTCTCCGCGCGGTCATGAGGCCGGGCGACGTCTGCCT
>JBHEMF010000223.1:0-3067 GCA_046352665.1 Thermoplasmatota archaeon | reverse complement strand
GTTCTTGTCCTTGACCGACTGCAGGACGTTGCCGGAGAGGTCACGGATGCCGCACGACGGCGGGGCCTGCGTGTTGCACGTGACGAAAGGCGCCACGTACTGGACGCCGTAGGGCCCGGACGTGTCGTAGTACGGCTGCTCCTTCAGGAGGAGCGTCGCGACCGTCGCCGTCGGCGTGTCCGTGAGGTAGAAGTTCTCGATCCTGTAATTGTTGGTCTTGGGGCTGCAGTCCTTGAAGCAGCCATGGATGACGAAGCCTGCCGTGGAGAACGTGTGCGGGTCGAGCCGTTCGCTGAACGTCACGACAATCCGGTCGACGTGGCCGTTGCGGTCCATGTCGCGCGCGATGGCGCTCGCCATGGTGGGGGCTGTGGCGTCCGAGAGGGCGATGTTGATGCTCGGCGCCTGGCCCCGCGTGGGGTCCGTGGAGTCCGCGGCCGTAAGGCAGCGCCAGCCGTTCGCGGCCGTGGACGGGCAGGTCGTCTCGAAGGGGGTGGGCGGGACCGTGCTCGGCGGGCCGATCATCTCGGGGTAGATGGCGGGATAGGCGATGACCTGGACGGGGACGGTGCCGGACCCGCCGGCCCATGCGATGGTGAAGTCCTGCGCGCGCGCCTGGAGACCCGTGGTAAGAAGGCTGCCGCCGGCCAGCAGCGTCGCGTTCAGGCCGGTGGCCGGGACGATGACGTACCGGACCTGATCGATCACGATGGCGGGGGCCGGGGGCGAGAAGATGAGCTCGTCCGTGCCGACCTGCGAGATGGTGTAGCGGCCGATCGCGGCACCCGACATGATGTTGAGGCCCATGCCGGCCACGATGCCCTCGGAGTTGAAGTCGGCCGAGGCGTCGCGCAGGACGGTGGTGCTGCAGGGTGCCGTGCCGATGGCAAGCGACAGGCTGGAACCCGTGCCTGTCACCGAGGCGGAGATCGTGATGGTCTGCGCGTCCGTGAATGCCGTGATGGTGGCGCCGGCCGGGATGTTGGTGCCGTAGAGGGTCTGCCCGACGTCGGCCAAGGCGAAGACGGCCGTCGAGGAGGTGACCTGGTTGGGGAACGCAAGGTTGGTCGCGCCCGTGTTGAAGGTGCGGCCGCAGCTTGCCCGGCTCTGCTTCAAGGCCTCGGTCGTCGTGGCCTTGAAGACGAGTTCGCCGGCGCTGCCGCGCGACGTGACCCAGCCGGGCGCGTGGCTGTGGTCGGCGTCCCAGATGAGGCCGGCGGCGCCGCTCAGGAACCGCAGCTCGTTGGCGTCGAAGTCCGTGCAGGAGTTGGCGACACGGACGACGCTGCTCGCGTAGGTGTCGCCCTTCTTTGCGACCTGCAGGCGCGAGTACACGGTCGCGGAAGGCAGGGCCGCCCCGATGCCGAAGTCCGGGTACGGGGCGACCATGATGCATCCACGGGTGTCGGCGCCGGCCGCCTGGGCGTCGGTGTGCGGCGAAAGGCTTGCCAGGACGGTGAAGACCATCAGGAAAGCCAGGACCAGTGCGGATGTCGGGCCGGGGGACCTCGTTTGCATGTTTGTCACCTGGGAGGGCACCGTCGCCGCCGCGGGGCGGGACGGGCCATCCAACCAGGAGGACCATTCTGGAGGGTATTTAAAATGCCAAGGAACTGGTTCGCTCGCGACCGTACAAGGGGGCGCGATGCGTTTCGGGGTTTGCAAAAGCCTGCGTCGCAGTGTGGGAGGCCTGGGATGTGAGGATTTGTAGGCGCCGCCGTTCCTGTGTTTGCTAGCAAAGGGCCACAATCGTCCCGACGACGGCGACGTGCTGCGACTGGCCCCCCAATTTTGCATTTCTTGCGAGGTGACTGCGCGCGCCCGCCGTCATGGTAATTCGATGCCAAGAATTGGACGCGGGGTTCGGTCGGAGAGGACGACGCCGTCGGACTGCGGGAAGGCCTTGGATGCATCCGAGGCCCCGAGCGGAGCGAGGCAAATGATGGGCTCACCGAAGGCGAGACTATCCACCGGGCGCTGGTCGCCGAGTAGCAGGTTCCATCGCTCATCCTGAATATCCTATCATCCCAGGTCTCCCACACGAGACGGCCGCCACCGTTTCAGTCTCCTCGGTTCCCAGGTCTCCCGCACGCCGCGACCCAGCGACCGCTAGAACGGCGCAGGGGACCGCCGAAGCGACCGCGTCTACTGCAGCATGCCGCTCACGCCGCAGTTCGGGCAGGTGATCTGCAGCGGCAGGGTCCCGACCGCCTGGAAGGGGGTGCCGCAGGACGGGCACTTCACGTCGTGCGTCGGGAGCCCGGTCTCGGGGTCCACGCCGGCGGGGGCCTCCTCCTTCATCTGCACCTGGGCCGCGCGGGCCTTGGAGCGCATGGCGTACCAGATCACGAAGGCCGCGAGGGCGGCTGCGACCAGGATGCTGCCGATGAGCCAGGGCAGGGCCGGGCTCTGCGGCGTCCGGTCCTGCGGGGCCGAGAAGCCGCGGACACTGCTCTGGTCCTGGGTCTGGGCGCCCGCGAAGACCATCTCGACGCGGTAGAACGGCTCCGACGCGAAGGAATCGACGCTGCGGTTGTCGATCCATTCGCCTGTGCGCAGTGTCGTGTAGTTGCCGGGGATGGTGGCCGCGACCTCGCGCTCGCACGGCGGTGTCCGCGTCGTGTCGCAGGTCATGCGCACGACCTGGACGGCCTCGATCTCGCCGCCGGGGACGTACTGCTGGATCTCGGCCATGCTGGGCAGGGTCCAGTTGACGCGGTACTCGTCGCCCAGGCGGTAGGGCTGGGTGATGACACCCTCGTTGGCGTTCTGGATGCGCAGGGGCTCGATGTGGGCGGCACCGACGATGACCGTGTAGTGCGCCGTCGCCGTGGAGCCGCCGGCGCTGAACGCCGCGACGTGCATGGTCCACGTGCCCTTGGCGAGCGCCGTGGCCGGCCGGTACACCGTGTTGAGGGTGTCCTGGTCCGTGCTCTTCACGGTGTAGTCGGGCTTGTCGTTCACCACGAAACGGTACTTCACGGTGCTCTCGGCATCGGTCGCGTTGTACCAGTGGAACTCGGGGCGCGTCTCCTTGCTGCTGCGGTACGGCGGCACCGAGCTGAAG
>JBHEMF010000222.1:0-3070 GCA_046352665.1 Thermoplasmatota archaeon | reverse complement strand
GCGGGCGCCGGCGGCTACGGCTACGTGCGCCTGAACCAGCTGGCGCTCGAGCACCTCATGGGCGCGCGCTGACGGCCGCGCTCAGGCCTCGACCTTCTCCGGGTCCGGCCGCACGATGACGGTGTCCGCGACCTCGTTGATCTCGCTGCGCTGGAGGTTGCGCACCTCGGTCGCGAACTTCTCGAGCGAGGTCGACACGTTGGCCATCCACGCGAAGAGCTCGTTGTAGCGGTCGCGCTGCACGATCTGCGTCGAGGCGGTGACGGCGCGCAGGCCCATCCCCTTGCACACGGCGGCCTGCACCTTCATGCCCTTGCCGCGGAATGCCGCCATGCTGCCGGTGGCGCCGCTCATCATGCCGACGGCGACGCGCGGCTCGACCTCCGCCATGCGTTCCAGGTGCCTGCCGACCTCCGATGCGTACACGGCCATCTTGAGCCCGAACGTGATGGGGACGGCGGCCTGCCCGTGCGTCCGCCCCAGCATCGGCGTGTGCCGGTGCTTGTCCGCCTGCCGCAGCAACGCGTCGCGCAGCTTGCGCAGCCCCTCCCGGAGGAGCTGCATCGCGTCGCGGAACTGCAACGAGTTCGCGGTGTCGATGATGTCGTAGCTCGTCGCGCCGAGGTGGATGAACCTCCCGTCCTCGGCGCCGGCGACCTCGGTCATCGCCTTCACGACGGCCATGAGGTCGTGCTTGATCTCGGCCTCGATCGCCGCGACGCGCTTGGGCGTCACTTTCCCCGACGCGGCCACCTTGGCAAGACGCTTCGCGGCATCCTTCGGGATCGTCCCGGTCGCGGCGTGGGCTTGGGCCAACGCCGCTTCGACGCGCAGCAGGTAGCGCAGCCGCGCTTCCTCCGTCCACAGCGCCTTCATCTCGGCGCGGCCGTAGCGGAAGTCGAGCGGGCAGACGAGGTCCACGTGCTGGCGAGGGTCGCGTGACTCATAAGCCGGACGCCGCAAGAGTGGAGACGGACCGGGCGGCAACCAACCTGTTCATGCATAGGGGCGAAGGTAGGACGAGACTTGCACGACCGGCTCATAGCAGGTCTCGCTGGTGAAGCCCGCGGCATGCAGTGACAGGTGTCCGCTGCCCAGGAAGAGTCCGGCGCTTGCGAACTCGTCGGCGCCGTTCGAGCCGACGGTGTGGTTTCCCTGGATGAGCTGCAGTCGCGCCTCGTCGTCGCAGATGCCGGCGATGCTGTCGGGCTGCCTCCAGGACTTTTCCACGTGATAGGGTACGCCTTGGACATCGACCGCAACCGTTTGCTCGCCAAACCTGGAGCAGCAGCCGCTTGGCGAACGGGGGAAGATCTCGTGGGCGACATTGAGCGGATGGAAATCGAAATCGGACGGTGCCCGGTCGGCGGCCAACTGGGCGGTGCCGTTCATGACCACGAAGACGTAGTCGCCGCCGGCCTTGATCGGGATACCGACCATTCCGGAACCCGGGACCAGGAAGGGGCCGAGAGGGGTGTCTTGCGGATCCCATACCTGCACGGCAGCCCCGCGCACATCCGCACCGGGTTCGGGGGCGTCGCTCAAGACCATCACGCGCGCCGCGCCACTGAGTTGCGCCTGCACGGGCCCCGCTGGCAGCTTGCCGTAGGAGAAGGCGCCCTTCGCGTAGGGGGCCGATGTGTCGTCGCGAGGCCAATGCCCGGCTCGGCTGTATGAGATCCAGGTGAGGACGAGACCGCCGTCCAAGCCGTCGTAGGCCACGGTCCCCGTCAACCTGAGGCCTGAGGCGTTCTGCGGGTAGCTGGTCGAGGGGACCGGCCAGAATGGATGGCCCTGGGCGGGTCCAAGCGCAGAAGAACCGCCGCGTTGCGAGCTGGCCAAGAGTGCGCCCTGGCCACTTTGCAGCGCCACGTCCAGGTTGTCGTAACCACCGGCCACGCTGAGTTCGATGCCCCGGATGGGCGGCGAGTCGAGGGTCAGGTTGATCGGCCATGACCGGCGCCCGAACAACCCAGGGGATGGGGCCGGGAAAGGCATGACGGGGACGTTGTCCTGCGCCAGGACGACGAAGCTGGAGACCATGGGAAGACGCTGCAGGCGGGCGACGGGCGCTCCTTGCGAATCGATCCGCAGCCCTGCTGCCTTGCGCGAAGCATCCGACACGAGGACGACCAGGTCGCCGGCTGGTGCTGCGACGGCGAGGGCCGCCTCCGGGTCGTCCGCGAGCGGGAACGCTGCGAGCCGTTCGTCGTCAGGCCCAAAAAGGGTGACGTTGGCCGAGCCGGACCCGAGCCCAAAGCGGACTTGGCCACCAGCGTGATGGAAACCGAAGGCACCCGATGCCGCGTCGCCCGTCGGCAGGTCGAAGGCCGTGGCAGGCGAGACCTTCGCCGTCGGCACGACATCCGTGGGCTGCGCGCATCCCGCGGCAAGCAACGCCAGCAGGATGAGTGCCGCAGCTTGCTTGCCCATGCTCGGGCCTCCCCTTGAGGATTCTTAAAGCGTGTGGTGGGCTTGGCGCTGGCACGGACCTCGACGCCCTCCTGTCCACGATCGATCCGAGGCTCTGCGTCTCGTGCAAGGGCTCGCGCGGCCTGTGCGGCTACGACCCGTGCCCGCTCCTGCAGAAGATCCGTTCGCAGATGCCCAAGGTCGTCCGCGACGGCGGCCGCCTCGGCCAGGACCTCTTCGGCAGTTCGCCGCCCAGCCTCTTCGTCGGCCGCCACGGCTACCCGCGCGTCTCCATCGGCCCCATGCTGCCACCCGAGCACCGCGACGAGCCGGCCGCCCGCCTCATGGATTCTCCCGCCGATTGGATGGGCATGAGCATCCCGGACGTCATCGGCTTGCGCTCCAGCCTGCTGCGCACCACCCACAAGGTCAAGGTCGCGGACGCCGCCGTGCGCCCTGGCGACGTCTTCGCGGCCGACCGCATCACCCGCCTCAGCCAGGAGTTGGCCCTCGCGGCGCGGCCCGTCGACACCGAGGTCCACTTGGCGCGAGCACCGCGCTTCGGCCCGCCGACCGTCGGCGACTTCACGCCGCCGTCAAAATTCCGACGCATTTCATCAGCAAAGTATTTAAAGTCAATGCGGGGATGATGAGTTAC
>JBHEMF010000221.1:0-3120 GCA_046352665.1 Thermoplasmatota archaeon | reverse complement strand
TACCAGGCGCGCGACGTGGCAGGGCTTCTCAGTGGGCCCGCATTGGTCACGATCACGGTGGTGCCCAACAATCCGCCGCTCGCGGATTTCACGACGGCGCTCGCCACGTTCCAGCCGGGCCAATCCGGCACGTTCCTCGACGCCTCGTCGGACCCTGATTTGGGTGACAGTGTGACGTGCTGGTTCTGGGATTTCGGTGACGGCACGAACGCGTTGGTCACCGATCCGGCCCACGTGTTTGCTGCGCCCGGCGATTACGAGGTCCGCCTCACCGTCTGCGACTCGTGGGGTTACACGGATTCGCTCACGCGCACCCTGCACGTCGGCTACCCAGCCACGGTCGCAAGCGACGGAGTTATGGGCGGCGGGGGCGGTGCCATGCCTCCCGTGGCCGACGCGGGAGTGGACTTCGGTGCCGTGCAGGGCGAGACGACGAGCTTGCACGGCTCGGCGCAGCCGGCCGCTGCGAGTTTCGAGTGGCGCCAAGTGGGCGGGCCGCCGGTGGCGCTGCGCAACGGTACGACGGCGACGCCTTCCTTCGTGGCGCCGCAACTGGTGGGCGATGAGCCGATCCACCTTGCCTTCTCGCTGCGCGTCACGGATGGCGCCCTAATGTCCGGGTGGGACACGGTCGTGGTCGAGGTGCGTTCCGGCAACCACGCGCCGGTCGCCATCGCGAAGACCGCCGGCACGGCCGCTGTCGGCGCCACCGTGACGCTGGACGGCTCCCGCTCGAGCGACCCCGACGGCGACACCCTGACCTATCTCTGGACGCAGATCAAAGGCCCCGCCGTCACCCTAGCCCCCCCAACGGCGGCGCAGACGACCTTCACGGTGCCGGCCGGCGCGTCGGCCTCCAAACTGATGTTCCTGCTGCACGTGAGCGACGGCCGCACCGGCAGCGACGACGCCACGATGGTCTATATCGACGCGTTAGCACCGGAGCCAAGCCCCGCGGCGCCAGCCCCAGTGGACAAAGCCCGTGAGGTGCCGGCCGTCGCCGAGAAGAGCACCGCCCAGTCCCCCGTCGTCGGCATCGGACTCCTCATGGCCGCCCTTGCCGCCGCGGGCTTGCTCTGGGTCGTCGCCGTGCGGCGCCGGCGCAAGGACGAGTAGGGCCAACGTTCATCACCAATGGCCCCGTCGCAAACCTGCGGGCCATTGGGGTAGTTTGGTATCCTTGAAGGTTTGGGACCTTTAGACCCAGGTTCAAATCCTGGATGGCCCACTGCGAGCCCTCTTCTGGGCGCCTGGCGTCGATACAAGAACCTTCGGGGCAACCCTTTACATGCAGGCCCGACCCGCGCGGCGGGCCGTCGGCACGTTCTTCAACGCGGCCTGGCAAAGCCGGGTCCCGCGAGTGTGCAAGATGGCCCAGACACGCGAGTTCTCAGTGCTGATTGTGGACGACGAGAAAGACACCACCGACTCGGCGCGCGACGTCATCCAGATGATGGTGCCGCATTGCCGCGTCGAGACCGCCGACTCCTGCGCGCACGGCCTGGACGCCGTGTCGCGGGGCTCCTTCGACGCCGTCCTTGTGGACTACCGCATGCCGGAACGGAACGGGCTGGAGTTCATCCGGCAGATGCACGGCCTGCAGCCCGACGTCCCCGCCATCCTCATGACGGCGTACGGCAGCATCGAGGTCGCCTCCGAAGCCATCAACGACTGCCATGTGGACGGCTTCCTCGCCAAGCCACTCGACGCCATGCGGCTCGCCGAGACCGTGGAGGGCGCCATCCGGCGCTCGTTTGCCACGCCGGAGCCGGTCATCCGCTGGTAGCCAGCGCTGTGCCTCGAGTCCTACCCCTACCTCCAAATAGGGCCGCCTTCGTGGCCGCAGCGTGCCCGACCGCCGCCCCTTCCGCAAGGTCGAGATGACCGAGGAGCAGATGGCCCAGAGCTACCAGAACCGGCACGACCTGCGCGAGATGTACACCCGTGAGAACACGGAGCGGCGCCGCGTCGGCTCGCACACGCTCCGCAGGCTCCTCACGACGGCGCAGGACAAGCAGCTCACCGCGCACATGGTGAAGATCCGGGACGAGTACGAGACGGCCAACAACGACGACGTCGTCATCGCCTACGTCCAGCAGCAGGTCGCGGCCGGCAAGGCGGCGGAGTTCGACGCGAAGCTCGTGGAGCTTGCCAAGGGCGCCAAGGTCCCCAAGCGCACGAGCAAGCTGTACTAACCCAGCGCCCGCCCGAGCCCTTCGAGGCCAGCGGCGAGAATGGCGGGGTCGCAGAGGAACCCCAGGCGGAACCAGCCCGGCATCTCGGCGTAAGTGCCAGGAGCCACGAGGACGCCCTCCCGCGCCAGCAAGCGACGCGCGAAGGCCACGTCGTCGGCCTTTGGGGTGCGCAGCAAGCAGGTGGTCCCCGCTCCGGGCCCCGTCCAAGCCAGACCATGGTCCGCCACGAAAGCCGCCACGGTGCGGACGTTCGCCTCCCGACGGCGGCGTGTCGCGGAAAGGATGCTATCGCGTCGTTCCAGGACCGCAGCGGCGGCCACCATGTCGATCGTCGGCGCCAGGGGTCTCAGATGCCATTTCGCCAGACGCGCCTCCTCGATGGCCTCCGCGTCGCCGTGCAGCCAACCCGCCTGGAGGGGCCCGAAGCCGAAGCATTTGGTGAGCGAGTTCGCGGACAGGATGGCGGGATGCAGCCGGGCCGCCGGCCGGTCGCCCAGCGTGGTCGCTTCCGCAAACACCTCATCCACGAGGACGCGCGCACCGAGGGCCTCGCACCTCTCCGCCAACATCTTGAGGTCCTCGTCGGGGACGCGGGCACCCATGGGGTTGTTGGGTCGCGCCAGCGCTAGGAGCTTGGTGCCAGGGACGAGGGCGCGCATCATTTTGGCCGAGGAGAGCTCGGGGCCGTCCTTTCCCATCGTCCACGCCACGCGGGTCACCTTCGCCCCGAGGGCGCGGGCCGGGGCCAGGATGGCAAAATACGCTGGCCGCTCGACCACCGTGCGGTCGCCAGCACGCAAGGAAGCGAGCGCCACGATGGCGTCGGCCAGCTCGACGGTGGTGAACGGCAGGCCGCGCACCTGGGTGAAGGAGTGGACGTCCACGAGGTACTTGGCGCGCAGCAGCATCGCGAGCTGACCCATGT
>JBHEMF010000220.1:0-3132 GCA_046352665.1 Thermoplasmatota archaeon | reverse complement strand
GCCCACAGCGGGCTCGACTGGGTCACCTTCTCGACCAAAGCGACGCAGACCCTCCGCCGGACCATCCCGTTCGACCGTGCCTGCTGGCACACCGTCGATCCCGGCACCGTCGTGCGCTTCCACAAGCAGCCCGACCACCTGCAGGACGCCTGGATCCCGCAGGCGGACGGGTACGTGCAGGACCACAACGACCCGACGGGGCACGTCGGCTACCGCGAGTCGCATGTTCAGGTCTATGGCCGCATCGTGGCCGTGGGAACGAAGGAGGCGCCCATCCTCTTCACGTCCGCCGAGGCGCATCCGGAGTACGCGGACTGGAACCAACTCGTCCTCGCAAGCGGCAGCCGCCTGGAGAACGTCACGGCGGAGTACATGCACAACGGCATCAACGTGAACGGCGACCACGTCGTGCTGCGCAACATAGTAGCTCGCGAGTCGTTGTGGAGCTGCATCGACTCCTTCGGCGACGACATCACGATGCGCGACATCGAGGCCTACCACTGCTGGCACCAGGCCGTCGGCTACAAGGGCACGGGCCAGAACACGCTCGACGGCGCCTATCTGCATGACTCGCAAGTGGCCGTGAACTGCGAGGAGGGCACCCAGCCGACGCTTGCCCACATCCGCACCAAGGCGGCCTTCATGGCACCCAGCTGCGGCACGCCGGACCTCGTGGAGGAGCCGGGCAACTCCGACGTGCCGGGCGGGACCTACGATGGCGTGCTCATCTACCCAGGGCACGGCTGATTGGACAGGCTCACTCCGACGACGCGCACGGCCTTGATGGCGGAACGGAAATCAGTTCACGCCGACGACGATGACGTCGCGCACGGCCTTGATGGCCGTGAACGGGAACGTGATGCGGCCCTGCGCGTCCTGCGGGAACATGCGGGCGTCGATCTCGGCCGCGGGCTCGACGTGGATGGAGACGAGGTCGCCGGTCTCGACGTTGCTGGAGATGTTGCGGAGGACACCGAGGTAGCCCCCCTCGTTCGACATGACCGTCTTGCCCCTGAGCTCGGATTCGAAGACCTTCATCGGTGCATCCTCAGGAGTGGGACTCCTGTCCCATCAGATAAGCGCATCGAATAGGAGGCTTGGCTGACGTGCAAACGCCAGCCCAACGCGCTAGGGGTTCCAACGTCAGTCCTTGGTGAGTGCCCGAAGAAGGAGCAAGGCCCCGAGGACGACCAAGCCGGCCGTGATCAGTTGCGCGACCGGCAAGCCCTGGGCGGCAGGGTTCTGCTTCGCCACGAGCACGCGAAGCCGACCTTCGTCGGCGGGCGTAAGAAGCCCGGACTGCCCCTGCCAAAGGAGCCGTTCCAATTCCGAACGCTCTCCCGGCGACAGCGTCATCCATCCCTCCCTCGGCGGAACTTCTTCTTCAAGTCTGCGGTCGCCAATTCCAGCATCACCTTGCCGGCAGGCTCGTAGGTGGCGAAGTCCTGCTCGGTCTTGCGAACGCGGCCATCCATGCCGTCCAGGCGTCGCTCCAGGCCTTCGAAGCGCTTGACGTTCTCGCGCCGGCGCTCCATGAGAACCGTGACCAGGATGCCGCCAACGCTTGCCACGCCGGACAGGGCAACAGTCGGCCAATCGACCATGACAGTGGCAAGCCTTCCTTCCTCAAGTAGGGCTTGGGCCACCGGTTGGTGCGCGGCAATCCACCGGCATGGTGCCATCGAGAACGGCCCGCAGGCCGTTTCTCAGAGGAATTCCATGCCGCCCGCCCCACCCGTCGCGACCTTGCGCACGGCGGTCTGGCCGAGTTGCTCTGCCAACCGGTCGTAGTACTTGATGACGTCCTCGGTGACGCTGCTGCGCACGCTGCGCAGGGCCTCCTCGAAGTGGTTCTTGTTCACGACGCGCGCCTTGCGGTCCTCGCGCAGAGCCACGATGGCGGCCTCGCGGCAGAGCGACTCCAGGTCGGCGCCGACGTACCCCTTCGTGAGGCGGGCGAGCTCGACCAGGTCGCAGTCCTTGCCCAGCGGCATGCGCTCGGTGTGGACCTTGAGGATCTGCAGCCGGGCGCCCTCGTCGGGGGCGGAGACCTTGATGAGCCGGTCGAAGCGGCCGGCGCGCAGCAGGCCGGGGTCGATGATGTCGGGGCGGTTGGTGGCCGCGATCACCACGACGCCCTCCATCCCTTCCAGGCCGTCGATGCTGGTGAGCAGCTGGTTCACGATGGATTCCGTGACGTGGCTGCCCTCGTAGGCGCCGCGGCGGGGTGCGATGGAGTCGATCTCGTCGAGGAAGACGATGCTGGGGCTCGACTGCTTGGCCTTCTTGAAGATCTCGCGGACGGCCTTCTCGGACTCGCCCACCCACTTCGACAGGACCTCGGGGCCCTTCACGGAGAGGAAGTTGGCGCCGCTCTGGTTCGCGACGGCCTTGGCCAGGAGCGTCTTGCCGGTTCCCGGCGGACCGTAGAGCAGGATGCCACGAGGAGGCTTGATGCCCATGCGCTCGAAGGATTCGGGGTCCTCGAGGGGCCACTCGACGGCTTCCTTCAACTGCTGCTTCACGTCGCCGAGGCCGCCCACGGTCTCCCAGGTGACGTTGGGGACCTCGACGAGGAACTCGCGCAGCGCGGAGGGGTCCACGACCTTGAGGGCGCCCTTGAAGTCCTCGAGGGTGACCATCATGCGCTCGAGCAGTTCCGTGGGCACGGGCTGGTCGAGGTCGATCTCGGGCAGGTAGCGCCGGAGCGCCTTCATGGCGCCTTCGCGGGCGAGGGCCATGAGGTCGGCACCGACGAAACCGTACGTGGAGTCCGCGAGGTCCTCGAGATCCACGTCCTCGGCTTTCGGCATGTTGCGCGTCTGGATCTGCAGGATCTCGAGGCGCCCCTGCTTGTCCGGAACGCCGATCTCGACCTCGCGGTCGAAGCGGCCGGGGCGGCGGAGTGCCGGGTCCACGGAGTCGGGGCGGTTCGTGGCCCCAATCACGATGATCTTGCCGCGGCCCTTCAGGCCGTCCATGAGGGTGAGCATCTGCGACACGACGCGGCGCTCGACCTCGCCCTGCACCTCGTCGCGCTTGGGAGCGATGGCGTCCATCTCGTCGATGAAGATGATGGAGGGCGCGTTCTTCTCGGCCTCCTCGAAGGTCTTCCTGAGGTTCTCCTCGGAC
>JBHEMF010000219.1:0-3145 GCA_046352665.1 Thermoplasmatota archaeon | reverse complement strand
CTCGTACACCGTGCAGACGGAGCGCGGCGGCAAGTACCGCATCGCGGGCCACGACGGCGACGCCATCGGACAACCCGTGGTCGGCACCGTCGGGAAGGCGAAGGAGGTCCCGCAGGACGTGGAGTCGCTCACGAAGCTCGCGCGCGAGCAGTTGAAGGGCGTCTATGACCCCGAGATCCCGGTGGACATCGTGGACCTTGGCCTCGTCCATTCGCTCAAGGTCACGGAGCAGCCGTTCGGGGGCTTCGCCGCTGAGGTGCGGATGGGCCTCACGGCGCCCGGCTGCGGCATGGGCGACGTGCTCGTGAAGGACGTCGAGGCGGCACTCAAGGCCATCCCCGGCATCGCGTCGGTCGATGCCAAGGTCGTGCTGTTCCCCGTCTGGAATCCGTACACGATGATGTCCGACGCAGCGAAGCTGAAGCTCGGCATGCTTTAGTGCAGCATTCTCCAACCCAGGCTCGCCAACAGCAGCGCCGTCATGGCAAGGAACAGCGGCTTGATCACGAGGTCGCCGTGCCGCAGCGTCACGTGCGAGCCGACGTAGCCGCCCACGGCCATGGACGCCGCCATCGGGATGCCGACGTTCCAATCGACGGCGCCGCGCCAGGCGAAGAATGCGAGGGCGCTCAGGTTGCTTGCCAGGTTCAGCACGCGTCCGAGGGCGGCGGCGCGCCGGAAGCCGTAGCCGAGGAAACCCACGACGGCGAACAGCAGCATGCTGCCGGTGCCGGGCCCGAGGATGCCGTCATAGGTGCCGACGTCGAGGGCGGCCAATCCCATCGCGACGAAGGGCATGGCCCCTTGCACGAGATGGTCCGCGGTGCCGAAGCGCGGCCGGAGGAGCACGTAGGCTCCCATCGCGGCCATGACGGCCATGACGACGGGCACGAGCCAGCCTGGGTCGGAGTGCAGGACGGCCCACACGCCCACGGCGCCTCCGAGGAGCGAGAGCGGGGCGAGGGCCGCTGCCACGCGGAGCGGGACGGCGCGCTTGTGCAGGTAGTTCGCCGAAGCCACGAAGGCGCTTGCCGTGCCGCCGAGCTTGTTCGTGCCCAGTGCCAAGTGCGGCGGCAGGCCGGCAAGCAGAAGGGACGGGAGTGTGAGGACTCCGCCGCCGCCCACCTGGGAGTCGATGAAGGAGGCCACGAAGCCAACGGCTGCGAGGGATGCGACGCTGAGGGCCTCCATGCTCCGCCAGAGGTCCCTCCTCCTTCAGGCTGGCGGCAGGGTTTTGAGCCGCGTCCGTGCTGTGCCAGCGTTTGCGAGCCTTCCTCTTGGTTGCATGCCTGACGCTGGCCGGCTGCACGAGCGGCCCCGCCGGCATGGCCAACACCACGTCCGCCCCGGGCGCCGCCGGGCCAGCCAAGAACGCCACGATGGCCATCCTGGCACCCGCCAGCGACCCGTGGGCTGGCGCCACGCAACGCGTCCTGTTCGACGCCGCCGTGGACGTCGGCGCATGCGCCAACTGGGACTCGCCGCAGCCGGTGGGGGAGGTCGGCGTCGGGTGCCTGAACGGGGACTTCTACTTCCCGCTGCCCGAGGGCACGTTCCTTCCCGCCGGCACGGCGGCCCTGCGCGCCGACGTCGACACGACGGCCGCCCAGGTCGCGGGCGGGTACATCTTCTGCCTATCCACTCCGTTGCGCGACACGCCGGCCCTGCGCGACGGCGAAATCACGACGGACCGCGTGCACACCTGGAACTTCACGATCGCTCCGCTCGAATGGGACCCGCCGGCGGCCCACGCGAGCTCCGTCTATTTCTGCATCTACCCGCACGGAGGCACCCCCGCGGCGCTGCAAGGGACGGTGAAGGTCCGCCTCACGGCGTTCCGTGACCCTGCATGGCGGCCGCGGCCCGCCTACGACCCATGGGCTGCCGGGCACCGCCTCGTCGCCCCGGGCGTCATGTCGCTCCTGGACCGGCGCCGGCCGTGGAACGAATCCGACTACAGGCAACCCCTTGCCGATGCCGTCCCTATGGGCGCAAGCCAGGTCACGGTGGTCCTTGCCTGGGGGCCCATCAGCCAGTGCGAACCGCAGTACACGTGCTGGATCTCCGCCTCGGTGGACTCCGGCGGGCAGGGCTGGAAGAACGAGGTGGACGCGAAGTTCGACGCCGGCGGCGGCTGGAAAGTGTACGTCTATGCAGTGGGCCAGGAGCTCGTGCCGGACGGCCCCGACATCGCGAATGCCAGCGCCACGCACCTGAACCCGTTCTTCTACCAGTGCGAGCCGGCGGGCTGCGACACGCTGGATGGCGGCAGCTACCCGTATGTGCAAGGCCGCACCGCAGACGTCCGCTTCGTGGTCGATGCGTGGCAGGGGCCCGCCGACGTCGCGGCCCTGAAGGCGCGGCTTGGACTGTCCTAGCCAGACCGCACGAGGCGGCCTTTCTGGTGGGCTGGAGCCTCGTGGGACGAGGAAATCCTGCGTTCCGGGGGCCTATGGACGGGACGGGGCCGACCGGACGGGGCCGTCTCGGCCCCACAAGCCTGAAGTCCTGGCCCGGGTCGCGCCGTACCGGTCGTTTTGACCAGCCCCGCCGCCCCGCCGCCGCCCACCCGCGGCCGGCCCAAGCCTCCGGTCATGCAGCCGGTGGAGCGCCTGCCCAGCCATCGCAAACGCAAGGGCGCGCCGGAGCCGGCGGACCCGCGGCCACCGAACATGGGCCGCGCGGGGGGACCTCCGCCTGCGGGCTACGGTCCCGCGGCCGAAGCGCACTTCGGTGCGCTCCGGCCTTTCATCAACCTGAGCGGCGACTACCGGTTCCTGCGCGCCGGCTTCTGGGCCCTCGTGGACGCGGAGCTGAACGGCGTCGAGTCGAGTCCTACGCCCATCCAGGCCGTGACGGCGCAGAACGCGGCGGCGTGCCTCCTCGTGGCCCGCCACAACGGCATCGAGACCGTGCAGTGGAAGGTGGCGCGGCGGCCCGAGGACGTGGAGCCCCTGATGAACATCCCGCTGGAGCGCCTGCAGCAGCTTCTGGCCCTGCGGGCCGAGGCAGAAGTCGTGATAGCCGTGCTCGTAGACTTCCATTCGCACCGACTTGCCCTGCGCCGCGAGTGAATCGTGCAGCAGCGTGGACACGGGCAGCAGGCTGTCCGCCGTGCCGACCAGAATCAGCAGCGGCGTCGTGA
>JBHEMF010000218.1:0-3173 GCA_046352665.1 Thermoplasmatota archaeon | reverse complement strand
AAATGTTCACGCTCACATTGGCGGCCCAAGTACCGTGGCAAATGCCATAGAGGCAAAATTCCATTGGGACAACAAGACGGGAAAAGGCCGGATCGAAAGCACCGTGATGTTAGGCTTGGATTTCGACCAGAGCCCCTTAGGAAGGACGGCAATGGCAATGCAACATCATGACCAAGCCGTGCGGTTCTTGCAGCGGTACAACGGAGATGTCTATCGAGCCTTGGTTGAAGCAGCTACATCCGCGTTTACCTGGATTGAGGCAACGACGGGCATAGAAGACCTTGAAGCGCTGAAAAATGAAACCGTGGGAAAGTTCCGGTTAACCCTAGATTTGGATGACCCGGTCGAGTTCCAACAGATGCTGAATGCCGCAACAGGTGGACCGGCGGTTGACCTCGGACCTGCCGCCTAACTTTCACTTTCCCCCCTTGTCGCATCCAACTGGCCAGTGGTCCTAGAGGGGGATCATGGGGCAGTCCACTCCGACCACGACCACTGCCTTCGACGCCTTCCTGCAACGCTACGCGCCCTTCCGCGCCGAATTGGAGCCGCGCGAGCAGGCGGTCTTCGACGAATTGGTGTGCCGGGCGCGCCGGCACAGCAATGCCATCAATCGCCGTCCGACGCTGGACTTCGAGCGCCCCGTCATCTTGGCGATGCTCCTGGAGAGCGTGCGCTTGATGGACGAGCGCGATGAAGGCTTGAAGGAACTGGAAAACGAGCTTCGGGAGGCCCTGCGTGAGCTGCGACGAGCCGGCCTGGTTGCTGGACGTGTATCCCCACCCCAGGCGGTCCTGCTTGGTGGCGTGGGTCAAACACGGATCGACGACCACGCGGCGCTTGGTGCCGTACCAGCCTAGCTTCTGCATCGCCAGCGACCAGCAGCCCCTCGAGGTCGCCGAACGGTTGCTGGCCCTGGATGCGCGGGTGGAGAAGACGTGGCGTGCCCGCGCCCGGCTCTGGCTGCGCGGCCCTTTGCAGGAGGTCCTGCGCGTGCGGCCCAAGCGTTTCCAGGAGACGTGGGGCATCGCCACCGACCTGCGCCGCACGACGCGCACCGTGGGCTTCCTGTTCTTCGACGTCGATCATGGCCCCGAGTCAAGGTGGATGCACGAGGCGGGCTTGTGGAGCATGTGCCGCCTGCAGGTCGGAAGCGACGGCCCAATCCTCCAAGTCGCCGCCGGCGAAGACCGCTGGGGCATCGACTATCCTGACCCCAAGCTGCGTTGCCTGCGCCTTTCGGTGCGTGCCACGCAGTCGGGGCACGCGCCCAGCCTGGACGACTCCTTGGAGGCCATCCAGTTGGGGGAGGAGGAGTTCGCGTGCCGCTTGCCCGGCGATGCGGAGGCCGAGAGGGAGACGCTGCGCGCGCTCGGCCGTCGCCTGCGCGATCTGGACCCCGATGTGCTGCTGACGCAGGGCGGCGACCGCTTCGACATCCCCTACCTCTTGGGCCGCATCCGCAAGCACCGCCTGGAATCCCACGTCTGGCTCGGCCGCGCCCCCGATCCCCACCCCGCGCGTCCTGACCAGGCCAGCAAGAGCATCCACACCTACGGTCGCTGGCTCTACAAGAGCCACGCCTACTACTTGCGGGGCCGCTGGCACATCGACCTGAGCAAGAAGTCGTTGGACTCGGAGGAGGACCGCAGCGACGTCGAGGGCATCGTGTACCTCGCCCGCGTCAGCAACCGGCGCGCGCAGGACCTGAACCGCAACGGCGCCGGCTTCGCGCTCCAGCAGATGCAGATTGACCTCGCCGTCGACCGCGGCGTGGCCTTGCCGTGGAAGCGCAACCTCGTGGAGGACTGGAAGGACGCCATCACGCTCGGCGCCGTCGACCGCGGCGGCCAGATGATGGTCCCAACGCCGGGCCTCTACGGCGACGTGGCGGCGTGCGACTACTCGGGCTACTACCCGAGCCTCGTCGTGCGGCACAACCTCAGCTCGGACACCCTCAACTGCACCTGCTGCCCCAATGGTCCCCTCATCCCCGAGCTGGGCTACCACGTCTGCGAGAAGGAACAGGGCCACCAATCGGAGATCCTGCGCCGGTTGTGGCCGCACCGCCGCTGGGCGAAGGCCATCCTCCGCAAGGCCAAGTCGACCGGCGGCGTGGACCCGGTGATGGTGGCGCGGGCGCACGCCGTCAAGTCGGAGCACAAGGCCCTCGGCGTCGTGTGCTTCGGGTACTTCCGCTACCGCAACGCGCGCTTCGGATGCGCCGAGGTCCACCAAGCCATCCAGTGCTATGGCCGCGACGGCATGACGCGCGCCCGCCAACTCGCGCAGGAGGACGGCCTGCGCATGGTGCACGCCCTCACCGACTGCGTGTTCCTCCACAAGCCTGGCCTCACGCGCGAGGAGGTCTTGCGCTACGCGCGCCGCGTCACCGACGAGGTCGGGGTGCCGATGGACGTCGAGGGCATCTACAAGTGGCTCGTCCTGTTGCCCAGCAAGCTCCACTCAACCACGAGTCCCGTCGGGGTGCCGAACCGGTACTACGGCAAGTTCAGCGACGGCGGCCTCAAGGTCCGGGGCATCGAGGTGCAGCGCCACAGCACGCCGCCGTTCCTCTACGAGGTGCAGGAGCGGATGCTCGACGTCCTCCGCGAAGCCGACGACCCCGCCAGCTTCCTCGCCCGCATCCCGCTCGCGCTACGGGTGGCCAAGCAGGCCGCCACCGAACTGCGGGAGCGGCGGGTGCCGGCGGCGAGCCTCGGCGTGGCAGCACAGGCGACGATGAGCGTGGAGGAGTATGCCGCGGACACCGGCACGAAGGCGGCACTCAAGCGCCTGCGCGACGCGGGCACGGAGCGCAAGCCCGGCGAGCGGGTGCGCTACGTGATTACCCGCCGCGAGGGGCCGTGGATGGGCCGCGCGCAGCCGGTCGAGCTGCTCGACCAGGGCACTGGGTGGTTCGCGGGCGGCGCGCAGGGATACCACGTCGACGCCTACCTCCGCCTCTTGGCCCGCAACGTCGAGACCCTCCTCGCCCCCTTCGGCTACACGGAGGACGCCCTCCACGCCTGGCTGGCGGGGCGCGCGCCGCGGCCCTCTTGAGACCGCGCTTGCTCGCTTGCCTCACCTGCGGCAGCAGCCTCGCCCGCTCGTGCGGTGGCATCCCGTGCCCTCAACGCCGAAACGCGCCCAGCTGTGAAACATATCTAAAG
>JBHEMF010000217.1:0-3181 GCA_046352665.1 Thermoplasmatota archaeon | reverse complement strand
GTCCAGCGACCCGGACGGCAACGGCACCATCGTGTACTGGCGCTGGGACTTCGGCGACGGCGGTTCCAGCACGCAGCAGGACCCGAGCCACACCTACGCCCAGCCGGGCACCTACGTCGTCACCCTCACCGTGACGGACCAGGACGGCGACCAGTCGAGCTCCACGATCACCATCCAGGTCGAAGGGCCGGTAGGTTGCGACGGCTACGTCGCCCCGACGCAAGGACGCCATGACCAGGCCCCGCCACGGGACGGCCTTGCCGACGAGATGTCTGCCTCCGACTCGGACGGCGACGGTGTGGGCGACCGCCTCGACGACTGCGCCTCGACCCCGAACGCAGACCAAGCCGACCTCGACCGTGACGGTGTCGGCGACGCCTGCGACCCGGACATCGACGGCGACGGCGTCCTCAATGCACCAGACGACTGCGACCGGACCGCCGACCCCACGCAGGCCGACCTCGACCACGACGGTCTGGGCGACGCGTGCGACCTCGACCGCGACGGCGACCTCGTCCTGGACGCCGGCGACGACTGCCCGGTGACGCCCGACGCCGACCAGGCCGACAGCGACGCCGACGGGATGGGCGACGCTTGCGAGGCGGAACCGCCCGCCGTCACCAAGGTGGAAGCCGCAAGCGGTGCCCTGCCCCGCACCGGCACCGTCATGGGCCTGGGCGACCCGGCCGTCGCCCCCACGAACGCCGCGGTCGGCCTCGGCATCGGCGCCGTCCTCCTGCTGTCCGCCCTGTTCATCGCGGTCGCGGCCCGGCGCCGGCGCCACGACGAGAGCTGACGGCCCCGAGCCATCGCCTATAAGAGCCGAAGGCGTCCCGGCCCACATGGGTGCGCCGACGGAGGAGGTCTTTGCCGACGAGCTGGCGGCCGGCAAGTTCCAGGACCACTGCGGTGTCGTGGGCATCGCGGCCGACACCGACGTCTCGCCGTACCTGTTCTATGCCATGCAGTCGCTGCAGCACCGCGGCCAGGAGTCGTGCGGCATCACGACGATCGACGGCCTGTACGAGCTGAAGACGCACAAGGCCATGGGGCTCGTGGACCAGGTCTTCGACCCGGCCGTGATCAAGAAGCTGCGCGGCAAGACCGGCATCGGACACACGCGCTACTCGACGTCCGCCGGCTCCACCGAGGAGAACGCCCAGCCGCAGGTCGTGATCTCGGCGCAGGGCGGCATCGCCCTCGCCCACAACGGCAACATCCCGAACACGAGCGAGCTCATGGAGGAGCTGAAGGCCAAGGGCTGGGCGTTCTACTCCGGCAACGACACCGAGGTCGTGGTGCGGCTCCTCGCCAACAAGCTCGTGAAGCACGAAGGCAACCACGTCGGCGCCATCCAGGAGACGATGAGCCGCCTGCAGGGCGCGTACTCGTTCGCGATGCTGCTTGGCAACGAGCTCTACGGTGTGCGTGACCCGTACGGGATCAAGCCGCTCTGCATCGGCAAGATGCCGAACAACCACGGCTACATCATCGCGTCCGAATCCGTGGCCCTCGACGTCTGCGGCGCGACGTTCGTGCGCGACGTCCGCCCCGGCGAGGTCATCCGGGTCCGCAAGTCGGGCGTCGAGACCGTGGCGCTGCAGGCCGCCGCGAGCCCCGCGCGGTGCTTCTTCGAGTACGTCTATTTCGCGCGCCCCGACGCCTGGATGGACGGCCGCCTCAACCAGGAGGTGCGCGAACGCATCGGCCAGGTGCTTGCGAAGGAGTCGAGCACCGACGCCGACATCGTGGTCCCGGTCCCCGACTCGGGTCGCGCGCACGCCTCAGGCTACTCGGAGGCCAGCGGCATCCCGTTGCGGGAGGGCCTCATGAAGAACCGGTACGTCCACCGCACCTTCATCATGCCCGGGCAGGACAACCGGGAGCGCAACGTCCGCCTCAAGCTCAACCCATGAAGCACATCATCGACGGCAAGCGCGTGATCCTCATCGACGACTCCATCGTGCGCGGCACCACCATGAAGCGCATCGTCACGATGGTGCGCGGCGCCGGCGCCAAGGAGGTCCACGTCCGCATCGGCTGCCCGCCCATCGTGGCACCTTGCTACCTGGGCATCGACATGAGCACCCGCGACCAGCTCGTCGCGGCCGAGAAGTCGGTCACCGAGATCAAGGACATGATCGGCGCCGACTCGCTGGCCTTCATCAGCCACCAGGGCATGTACGAGAGCCTCGGCTTCAAGGAGTCCGAGCTCTGCACCGGCTGCATCTCCGGAAAGTACCCGGTGCCCGTCTCGGGCGAGCACTTGCGGGACGGGAGTGCCGTGCCGGGGACGCCGCCCATGCCGACGTGCTGCTGATGGCGGAAGGAAACCGCCCGCCGACGCTCCCATGGGCAAAAGACCGAGACAATTGGGGCAACGGAGTCTACTTCCCGCTATCCAACGGCGCCTTTACAGCGAGTAGTTTCCAAGGCAAAATCCGCCGGACCGCCATACGGTGGTCCGGTGTTTTCCTCCTCCTTCTGGGCATTGTCATTCTCATGCGTGGCACATGGATGTACCTCAATCTGCCATATTGGTACGATGGCCGACTGGGATTCAGGCTAGCGGGGCTGGGGATACAATACGCCGGCGCAGCCATCGCCATGATGTTTTTTGCGCAAGACCATGAAATCGTGCTCGATGCGGCGGGAATCGGAATCCGCCGAGGGCGCAGCCGTTACCTCGTGCACTGGCAGCATGTGAAAGGCATTCCAAGGCGCAAGCAGATGGTGGGTTGGTATGGCATGCGTCCGCCGCATCATTTGCTGGGCGTCCGGCTGGCAACCGGCACTATCCCTCTGGCGCGCTCAGACATTTCAGGGCAGGTAGATCGGTTGGAGGACCTCATGCTGGGGTACGTCCATGCAAGCGACAAGCAATTGAAAGCGAGGGCGGGCGTGGGCCAACTCGTGAACGAGCGCCGTTCGGAGTAAGCTGCGGGACGTTGCAGCCGGCATCGTTTCGGTGAATCGGTGCAATCGGTGTTCCAGGCGGCGCCGCCGTCGCACGTGGACCCAGGGTCCCTACATCGTGTTCGTAACAACTGCTGCGCCAACGGGTTCCTGCAGTCCGACGCCGGGGACCTGATCGACGAAGGAACGCACGACGCGAAAGGCTAGGGCGCGCTTTGCCCGCACCCCGAAAATGACCTATGAGGACCAGTCGTCGGAGAGGCCG
>JBHEMF010000216.1:0-3201 GCA_046352665.1 Thermoplasmatota archaeon | reverse complement strand
ACGCCGGCGTGGTGTACAGCTGCTGCGTCCTGAGCACCTTCTTCGACCAGCAGAGCGCGGAATGCCCGACCGTGCAGGTCACGGGCGTGCCGGAGATGCCGCTCGCCATGCTGGGCGTGCCGCTGGCGGGAGGGCTTGCGGCGTTCATGGTTGCGCGCAGGCCGCTATCGTTACCTCCGCCAACACTGCAACCCCATTGGTCGCCGGACGGGCTACCGTCGCAGATAATCTTGTGACCGGGCCGCTCCGTACGAATGGAAACGATTTCAGCAGCGTCGAATTAAGGAGCGGGTCAACGGACGGATGGGTTGCCGCGGCCTATGTTAGCCAACCAGGTCTTTGCGGTCTTGGCGCAAATAGCCCGATTAACTATCCTCACTTCGCTGTCCAGACTGCAGGGACAGGTCTCTTCGGATAGGTGTCCGCTTCACGAGAACAGTTATGTAGCCGCAACCCGTGTTCGCGCCGATGCGGCGGACGCGGCGTGTCGTCATTGGCCTGCTCGTCATCCTCGCGATGGCTCCAACCCTCCCGGCCGCTGCTCCCCGCCACGCCGCCCACGGGTTCGCCGTCGGATATGCCGGCGGGGCGGCGACGGTCCATGAGACCACGCAGGACGCCCTCGCGGCAGCCACGTGCACGCGGTTCTCCCCGCTCGAGAGCGCGTGCTCCTTGAACGTCGCGCACAAGGGGGGCGCGTGGAAAGTGGGCTGGTTCATCCCGGAACCGGATTGGGTTGATGGCGTGCCGGCCGGAGGATTCGTGGGGAGCACCGAGGTGTACGTCACCGATGGGTTCCCCGGCGAATGGGTCCAGGGGTTCTGCGACTGGGCGTCCATCCAAGCGAACGGAGCCGCGACGCCGACCGTCGTCTGTCGCTGGGCAGGCCCCGGCATCCCGGGCAATTTCGCGGTCGACCTCACCGCCTCCTTCCACGCCGGAGCGGTCGGCGTGCTCGGTCACGGCCCGGTCGACCCGAACGTCGTCGAGGCTGGCGTCGGCAAGTGGACTGGATATCTCTACTGAGGTCCTCGGCGCGAGAAACGGCAGGCTTGCGTTCGCGTCCTCCACGATGTCCGACCAGGATGGCGTTCAGATCGGCCAGCGCCAGCTCGCCTCCGTCCGCGCCCTAGAAATCACCATGCCACGCTGAACCAGGCGCGAGCGCCGCCCGCGCGCACATCAACGTCCTCCCTCGCTAGCGCCTCCACCTCCGCGCGCCGCGCGTCATGCCGCCGCGCGACGCCGGTGTTTCGCGGCTTTGGCGGGCCCCTTCGCGCCTCGCCAGCGCGCAAGAGCACGGTTCCTTTCGGAGGGGTGTGACGCTCAGCCTGGGGTCCCGGGCCGGACTCTTGGGCAGGCTTGCTCTCGGACGGCAACGCTGGCACGGAAAGGTGTGCATGCAGGCGATCTGCTGGTCGTGCAAGGAGGAGGAGGCGGTGCTGGTGTGGTACGGGTTCGGCGTCTGCCTGGAGGACTTCTGCGAGGAGAACGGGAGCCGGGCCGCGCTGGACCTACTCAATGCCGTGCGGGGGTGGTAATCGCAACACTCCACCCAGGGTTCTGGAGCCATGTCCTGACGCCCCCGTGAAGAGAGTCCTTATCCTCCCGCCGCAGGCTCGCTTGCCGTGCCTTGCCTGCGGCGCATCCCGGCCGTGGTCCTGGGACTGGTGCTGCTCGCACCGGCTCTGCTGCCTGCGTCGTCAGCGGTCGTTCCCCTGGCCTCGATCACGCCCGGGCAGCCTCGCGACGCGTTCCAGGTCGCCCTCGACGCCCTCGACAACGCCGGCACCGCGAGGAACCCACTCTTGCGCACCCAACGGGTCGCTATCGAAGGAGCTCGGATGCTCCTCGACGCCTTGCCGAAGCTCCACGGCGACGACCTGCACCGTGCAGCGGCATGGGCGAAGCTCGCCGAGCAAGTGCAGTACCACTCCCTCGACATCCCGCTCGAAGCGACACCGGTCCCGCACCACGCGACGCCTTCCGAAGCCGCCGAGGCCCTCGTCGCCCGCCACGGGGGAACGATGGGGACAGAGGGCGCTCGCACGCTCGCCCAGTTGGACAGCCTGTCTCCGACCTTGCGTGGCGCGCTCACGCGCACCATCGACGCGTTCCTCGGCTTCGAAGAGGCAAGCGACGCGGCGTTCGCGCACCCCAACATCGCCAAGCTCGACGAAGCCCAAGGCCTCGCCGACCGCGTGACCCGCGGGGAGCGGTTGACAACCGAGGAAATGCAAAACGCTCCGCGCCTGGACCAACTCGGCGCCCGCTGGGGACTCATCCCGCCAGCACGGGATGCGCTTCTCGACGCCGCCGTCGAACTACACGACGCCTTGCTCGCTACGCCACAGCAGGGTTTGGAGGCAGTCGCGCCCGTGGACGTCCCAGGCGTGGCGCACATCGATCTTACGACGAGCGGAAACGTCTACACGAAAGATTACGCCTTGCTCATCGACGCGGGCGGAAACGACATCTACCTCAACAATGCGGGCGGCGGCAACGGCGAGGTCGACTACTGCACGACCGGCGTCGCACGCAATGTGGCAGCAGCTCTCCTGGACTTCGGGGGGAACGAAAGATTCGGTGACGGAAGGAGCTGCGGAGCGAACGGAGGCGGAGCCGTAGCGGCTGGTTTCCTTCTGCACGGCGGCGGCACTTCCACCTACACCGCGGGCCGGCTTGGCGTGAACGGGGGGGGCTACGAGGGCGCCGGTTTCCTCGTCGACGCCGGCGGGGACGGTTCGTACGTTTCTGTCGGCGACGCATCGATTCCACAAGGGGGGCAAGGAGCGAACGGGGGCGCGGAAGCGGGAATCGGCTTTCTCGTCGATCTCTCCGGAGACGACGAGTACCGCGCGGCTGTGGCGGGCGTCAATGGGGGGAGCGACATCGGCGCCGGCATGCTGGTTGACGGCGCAGGAAATGACAGGTACGTTGCGGATACGGGCGGCGTCAATGGCGGAGGGGACTTGGGCCAGGGCTTTCTCATCGACCTCGCTGGCATCAACGAGTTTGTAGCTGGCGGTGCTGGAGCCAACGGCGGGGGAAACCAGATCGGCACCGGTCTGCTGGTTTCCGCCGACGGCGACGATACGTACAGCGCGACCGGGGCGGGCACCAATGGAGGAGCAAACTACGCCGCGGTCGGGACGCTCATCGACCTCGGAGGCGATGATTCATACATGGCCGGCAACGGTG
>JBHEMF010000215.1:0-3208 GCA_046352665.1 Thermoplasmatota archaeon | reverse complement strand
GGTCAGGATGGCGGCGTCCGCCTGGGACGCGCCCGTGATCATGTTCTTCACGAAGTCGCGGTGGCCGGGGGCGTCGATGATCGTGAAGTAGTACTTCGCGGTGTCGAACTTCTTGTGCGAGACGTCGATGGTGACGCCGCGCTCGCGCTCCTCCTTCAGGTTGTCCATGACCCAGGCGAGGAAGAACGAGCCCTTGCCCTTCTCGGCGGACTCCTTCTTGAAGCGCTCGATCTCATGGGCCGGGAACTGCCCGGTGTCAAGCATCAGCCGGCCCACGAGGGTCGACTTGCCGTGGTCGACATGGCCGATCACGACGAGGTTCATGTGCGGTTTGTTGGATGCCATTGGGGATCACCAATGTCCCCCTACAGAGCGCCCTGCGACCACAGCGTACGCGTGACCAGGGGCCTGCGTGTACCCTGCGGACGCCTGATCGGCTCCGACGGGACCGCCCTCGCATCGAGGCGAAGACGGGTTTGGACGGGTCCGCCCAGATAGGAGTGGTATATGATGGTTTGCGAAACGCGTGACTTGTCAGCCCATTGAAGCTGGCCTGCCGTGAAGGCCTGGTCCTTCCAGGAAGCGGAGGCCCTGTTGGGCGAGTGTTTGCTGGACGCTGGTGAGGAGGGCGCGGACGCGGGCGCCTTTGTGGCTGCGGCTGCCGCCGCTGATCTTGCGCGCCACGACGAGGGGGCGGATGGCGCGTTCGGCGCGATTGTTGGTGCCGTCGATGTGGGGGTTGGTGGCGAAGCGGAACAAGTCGTCGGCGTGTTTGAGGTGGTTGCGGGCGAAGGTTTTGCAGTGGTGGCTCTTGAACGGTTGGTCGAGGACGGCGCGCAGTGCGTCGTGGAGCCGCGCGAGTTGGTACGGCGTGGCGGTGCCGGCGTAATCCTTGGCTTTCGCGTAGATGGGTTTCATGCCGTCGAGGATGCGTTGGCCTTCGTCGCCGTAGAATTGGGCGAGTTCCTTGGCGTCGCCGAGGATGTGGGCCCAGCAGCGTTGCAACCGGAGATTGGTTTTGTTGGCGAGGGTGCGGTAGGCGCTGTGGCCGTCGATTGTGGCGACCCCTTCTGCGTCGGGTCCGAGGACGGCCAGCGGCACGTGGTGGCTGCGCCGAGGGTCGATGACGAAGACGGTTTCCCACTGCGAGACGAAGGCCCATGCGTATTGGTTGACGCCGTTGGTTCGCCAGGTGGATTCGTCCATGTTCTTCGTGGCTCGTTTGCGCAAGTCAGCCAGGAGGGCGTCGTAGAAGCCAGAGTAGGCGTGGGCGAGTTGGTCGAGGATGTGTTGGACTTCTCCGGTGCTGATGCGCAGCCCGAAGCAGTCACGCATGAGGTGCGCGACGGCCTCTTCTGGAACTCGGTTTGCAATCCGGAGCCAAGCGACCATCAACATGGCGCGCAATCCGATGCGAGCCCCTTTGAGTGCGGTCGCGACGACCGGTTCAACGAGTTTCTGGCAGTCGCGGCAATAGCGGCGCTCCAACGTGAACTGCGTCGCCGTGGCTTGTGCGACTGTGATGTCTTCGACGGTTCGGATGCGTTTTTCTTGGATTCGGCTGAGGTTGTTGCCGCAGCAATCTGGGCAGGTCTTGAGCCGCAACCGTACGCGCGCATCGATGGGTGCAAGCGGGCGGTTGCGTCCGGCGTGGCCAGGTTGGGCTCCGGGTTTCCGGCCGGACGGCTCGGCGGGAAAGGCCGGCGACTGGATCACGTAGGCGCGGCCGTGCTTGACGCCCACGGTTTCTGGGTGGCGCTTCTTGTAGTCGTCCAACGCCTTCCGGGCTTTTTCTAGTTCTCGCCGGACTCGTTGCAATTCGTCCCAGATCTCCTGTTTCTCGGAATCGGGACTCAGCTCGACGGCCACGTTGCCGATGAGTGTTGCAGCCCTCTTAACTTCGGCCAGTTACAAATCGCCGCTTCCGACGGTGCGGCCCACTGGAGTGTCATCCGTTCCGGCCGCAAAACGCGACCGGACGCCGTTTCGACCGTTTCCGCTTCAGACGGCTGACGAGTCACCCGGCAAGCCAAGCTTTTTCGAGCGCGCCCGGCTCGCCACGGCGTGCACAGTCGCGGCGGAGCCTGAGATGCTCCGCGTCGGCCTCCTCGTCAACCCCGTCGCGGGCCTGGGCGGCCCCGGCGCCTACAAGGGCTCGGACCAGAACTGGAAGGATGCCCTGGAGCACGGCTATGCCCCCACCGCCCCGGAGCGCGCCAAGCAGTTCGTGCAGCGCGTCGGCGACGCGGTCGAATGGGTCACCGTCCCCGGGGCCATGGGCGGCGACTGGGCGCCCCAAGCGCGCCTGCTGCCCGGCGAGGCGCAGAAGGTCGGCGCCACCTCCCGCGAGGACACCGAGCGCGCGGCGCGGGCCCTGCACGAGGCGAAGGTGGACCTGCTCTGCTTCCTCGGCGGCGACGGCACCGCGACCGACGTGGCGCGCGCCGTGGGCGACCGGCAGCCCTGCCTTGGCGTGCCCGCGGGGGTGAAGATCACCAGCGCCGTCTACACGCATGACGTGGCGGAGGCGGCGTGGCTGGTGGCGCACCTGCGCCCCGGCTTCGAGACCATCCTGCGCGACGTGACCGACCTCGACGAGGTGGCCTATCGCACCGGCCACGTCGAGATCGAGCTGAAGGGGAACCTGCGGGTGCCGCTCAGCCCTGCCGTCCAGGAAGGCAAGGTCGCCACCAGCACGGAGACCCCCTTGGAGCCCTTGGTGGAGCAGGTGCTGCAGGAGTGGGACGAGGACGCCCTCACCTTCGTCGGCGCCGGCTCGGTGTGCCTGGCGGTGAAGGACCAGTTCTGGGGCAAGCCCACCCTCCTCGGGGTCGACGCCATCCAGGGCAGCCGCATCATCGCCACCGACCTGGACGACCGCCGGATCTCCGACCTGGTGGATGCCCAGATGGCCAAGGGAGGCAGGGTGCGCATCGTCCTTTCGACCATCGGGGGCCAGGGCATGCTGCTGGGCCGCGGCACCCAGATGTTCCGGGCGGACGTCCTGCGCAAGGTCGGCTGGGAGAACCTCAAGGTCATCGCTCCGCCGGAGAAGCTCCTCGGCCTCAAGGGCCTCCATATCGACACCGGCGACCCGGAGTTCGACGCTGCCGCCCCCAAGCACATCCGCGTCGTCACCGGCTGGAACGAGACCCGCATGGTGCGCCTGCTGAGCGGCACTCGCACCCCTCCCGAGCCTGAGCCGAAC
>JBHEMF010000214.1:0-3211 GCA_046352665.1 Thermoplasmatota archaeon | reverse complement strand
CAGCTTGTCCGCCGCCTGGCGATACTCGTGCAGGGCCGCCTCGTCCTCGCTGGCCTTACGCAGGGCGTCGCCGGCCAGGACGTGGGTAGCGTCGGCCCACCACGCGTCGAAGGCGCTGTCGGCGCCGCCGGCCGTGATTGCCGTGGCGGCGCCGGGCGCCGTCGCATTCACCTGGGCGTAGGCCACGGTGCGCGGGTGGAGGAGGTTGCCGTGGTCGTGGATGTCGAAGACCCAGAAGCCGGCATGGTAGCTTGCCATCGCGACCCGGCCGTCGCGGACGTCGAAGTAGTGCGGGCCCAGGTTCCCGCCGTCGCTCGACTGGTTGCCGGGGATCTTCCAACTGGAGATGTAGGTCGGGTGGATGGGGTCGGTCGCGTCGAGCATCGAGATGTAGCCGGTGTTCGGCTCGTCGCCGATCTCGGGCTCGCCCACGACCACGACGCGGCCGTCCACGAGGTCGGGGAGCTGGCGCGCCATGTGCATGTTCACGTAACTCGCCGGGCCGAAGTCCGTGGCTTGGCCGACCTTCTGCGGGTTGGCAGGGTCGCTCACGTCCAGGATGACGACGCCGAGGTCCCAGTACGCGATGTAGGCGAGCGTCCTGTGCGTGATGGGGTGGACTGCGACGGAGACGTCGTGGGGAAAGAGCCCGCCCGTCGAGTCCGTAGGGTCGAGGTCGTTGCCGCCGGGGTCGCGGAACTCCGACAGCAGCCGGAGCGTCGGGACGGGGGCGCCGGTCTCGAGCTGGTAGATGTCGAGGCGCTGCCCGAACGGCACCTTCCGGCCCTCGTGCGAGTACTGGTACGCGTACGCGCTTGCGAGGACGAGGTCGCGGCCTCCCACGTTGGCGTAGGTGATGGAGTGGGGGCCGTCCACGGCCACCGGCACGAACGAGACCCACTTCGGGTGCGCCTTGTCCGAGACGTCGATGACATGGATGCCGTTGCCGAGCTCGGCCCCCAGGTCGGGCGTGGGAGGGATAGGGGGTTTCGCCACGTGCATGCGCTGCGTCTCCCAGAACGCCCAGTGGCCGTCGTCGGAGACCTCGACGTCCGGCTCGAAGCCGGCGTTGAGCCGCAGGGCGCCCACGAAGGCCGGGTGCTCGATGTCACGCACGTCGAAGATGGCGAGCCCCGACTCCGGGCCGTAGCGCGAGAGGTACGCGTAGCCGCCCTTCACGGCGGTCTCGGCGTAGGACTCGCCGGCGGGGGCCGGCCCTGGCTCGTGGCCCGTGAGCAGTGCCACGCGGTCGAGGTTCACGTGCGTCCCGTGCACGGCGGCGTCGGCGTGGTCGTGGTCCGCTACGACGGGTGTCCCGATGGCGGCCTCGATGGCGTCGTAGGCGTCCGACGGCGGCGGCGCGGGCGGCGTCGCGCAGCCGGCCAGGGGGGAAAGGACCAGGAGGGCAGCCAGGAGGGCGGGTCGCAGGGCCGGTCGCACCGGGACGGCCGACTTCGGGCCGGCTCTTGGAGTTTGTGTGCGGGTCGCCCCAACCGGGGGCCGGAGCACCCCGGAAAACACTTTCACTCACCCCAACGGATGGACTAACCTGCTCAAATCCCTCCTGGCCCTGCATGGAATCGATGAGCCTGGTCGAAGCGGAGCTTGGCGGCCCCACGGTCTTCAAGGACCTCGCGAAGCTGGACTTCGACTGGGTGCCGACGGACCTGCCGGGGCGCGAGGCCGAGATCAAGCGCCTCACCGGCATCTACCGCGGCATGGCGCAGGGCCCCAACCGCGAGCACGCCCTCCTCTGGGGGCCCGTCGGCACGGGCAAGACGGCGCTCGCCAAGCGCTTCGCCTACGACCTCGCCGCCGCCCTCGCCAAGCAGGGCAAGAGGCTGGAGAGCGTCCACGTCAACTGCCGCAAGCTCAAGTCGGCCGGCCTTGCCATGCTTGCCATCGTGAACCGGTTCGAGCCCAACTACCCGGAGCGTGGCTTCTCCGTGGGCGAGATGCTGCGCGACCTGCGGAAGATGCTGCACAACAAAGGGGTCCACCTCCTCGTCATCCTCGACGAGGTCGATGCCCTCCTCAAGTCGGACGGCAGCAACCTCGTGTACGACCTCACCCGCTTCAACGACGAGTCCGGCCCCGCATGGGTCGGGGTGAGCCTCCTCATGGTGAGCCAGGAGAACGTGCTGCCGCTCCTCGACAACGCCGCCCTCTCCACCTTCAAGTCGAGCAACGTGCTGCGCATCGACCCCTACGGCGCGCCGCAGTTGGAGACGATCGTGCAGCAGCGCGTGGCCCTCGCCTTCTACCCCGGCACCGTGGACGGCGACACCATCTGCCTCATCGCCGATATCGCGGCGCAGGACGGCAACGCCCGCCTCGCCATCGAAGTGCTGCACAAGGCCGGCCAGATCGCCGACGACGAGGGCAAGCCGCAGGTGCACGCCGAGGAGGTGCGGGCCGCCAAGGAGAGCGCCCATTCCTACATCACGACGGCCAAGCTCGTGAACCTGCCCCGCCACGCCCTCTTCGCGCTCCTCGCCCTCGCACGCCGACTCAAGCGGGAAGGGGGCGCCTACGCCACGACCGGCGCCGTCGAGGAGGTGTACAAGCTCGTCTGCGAGGAGTTCGGCGAGGAGCCCCGCGGCCACACCCAGTTCTGGAAGTACCTGAACCAGCTGCGCGACGGCGGCTTCATCCTGAGCCGCCTCTCCGGCAAGGGCCAGACCGGCACCACGCAACTGCTTTCCATCCCCGACGCCCCTGCCGGCTTCGTCGAGTCGAAGTTGTCGGAGCTGCTGCGGCACCAGCCCGCGGTGTGAGGGCGCAGCGGCATGGACCCACCCATTCCAATCCCTTAAGCCGCGAGCCTGGATTCTTATGTTGAAAATGCAGGACGTCTCGGAGCGCATCCCGGAGCGCGAGGCCATGCTGGCCGAGCTCGAGTCGGGAGGCTACCTCAACGACCCTCGGCTGGAGGAGGCGATGCTCTCCGTGCCCCGCCACCTGTTCGTCCCGAAGGAGCTGCGCGACGCAGCCTATGAGGACCGCCCTTTGCCCATCGGCTTCGGCCAGACCATCTCGGCGCCCCACATGGTGGCGATGATGACGACGGCCCTCCAGCTCGACGGCGGCCAGGCTGCCGTCCGCCGCTCGCTGGTGGATCTTCGCGAGCCGCGCGCGCTGAGACGGTGAGATCTTGAAGGACGTATCGCGCATGCCGAGCGGGCCGAAGATGTTCTCCTGGAGATAGCGG
>JBHEMF010000213.1:0-3215 GCA_046352665.1 Thermoplasmatota archaeon | reverse complement strand
GGGCTCCATCTCCGTCATCGGTGCCGTCTCCCCCGCCGGCGGCGACTTCTCCGAGCCCGTCACCCAGGCGACACTCCGCATCGTGAAGGTGTTCTGGGCCTTGGACGCCAAGCTCGCCCAGCGCCGCCACTTCCCCGCCATCAACTGGCTGCAGTCGTACTCGCTCTACCCCGAGTACCTCGCCTCCTACTACACGGAGAAGGCCGCCCCCGACTGGAACGAGACGAAGTCCAGCATCATGGAGCTCCTGCAGCGCGAAGCGGAACTGCAGGAGATCGTGCAGCTCGTCGGCTCCGACGCCCTGCCGCCCGAGCAACAGGTCACCCTCGAGGCTGCCCGCCTCATCCGCGAGATCTACCTGCAGCAGAACGCGTACGACAAGGTCGATGCCTACTCGTCCCTGCAGAAGGACTACAAGCTCTGGAAGGCCATCCTGCGCTACCAGACGCTCGCGCAGAAGGCGCTCGCCGCCGGCGCCACGACGAAGGAGATCACGGGTCTCCCCGTCGTGACGGACCTGGCGCGCGCCCGGTTCGAGGCCGACTTCGACCGTGTCTATGACGCGGCGATGAAGAAGCTCGAGGGCAGCTTCGAGCAGGTGGCGGCGAGCCAGAAGAGGGTCGTGGCGGCGTAGTCAGATTCAAGTCGAGCCTGACTTCTTGCCCGGCATGCGGGCGGCGTGCACGGCGGCGGGTTGCGTAGGAGTGCTCCTTGCGGGGTGCGTTCTCGACCCGTTTGGTCCGGCCGCTTACCCAAGCTTTTGGAGTTCGGCGTGGAACGAGCCGGGCGTCTACGGACAGTTGGCCTCCCTGCAAAGCGCGCCGCCGGCCGGCTTTTCCATCATCCGCAAGGCAACAAGCGACCCGTCCGCAACCGTGCTGCCGTTCCCTGATGGCGCATTGGCCGCACTCGACGGCGCCCAGCCATCGGAAGTGTCGGATGGCATGTATCGTCTGTACATGTCCACCCGCTATGGCCACATGCGATGCGACTGCGTTGTCATCGACTTTTTGGAGCCTTGGGGCCAGCCGCAAGATTCCGAGAGGCCGGCAGCGGAGAGTTTCCTGTCGTTCGTCCGGCGCGTCGTCGTGGCCGACGAAGCTGCGTTGGAGGCCCTCGGGGGCCGGTTCATGGAATCGTGCGAGGTCTTGGAGAGCGGGCAGGAATCCTGCGGTGTCGTGGTTGCACAGCCGCTCATATTCTCGTCGATTGCGGGTGCCCTTGACGCCGCCCAGGCGCAGCCAGGCTCCTTGCAAGGGGATTTTGGCGCCTCCATGGAACGCAAGGGCGGCGGCTTGCAAGTCACGTACGAAATGCCTGTCCGGGTCTTGGAGGGGTCGCACGCAGGCCATTCCTACCAACTCCAAGCCCTTCCCAACGACGACGCTCGGTTCACGCATTACGGTGGCGGCGGCGAGCGGGGCGTCAACGCGACGCAGATGAGCCTCGCCTTGCCCTCCTTCATGGCCGTGCTTGGAAGGCAGTCGCCGGCCAACGTCACCTTTGACTTCAGTCGAGGCGACTGAACGACTGCCGGCACCGAAAGCCAACGTCCGTCCGATTCCATCGCACCCATGCAAGGCGCCAAACCAGGGACGCGCATGAATGCAATAGTGCCGGACGAACTCCTCGCCTCCCTCGTCGCTGTCCTTGGCGGCGCCGTACTCGCCGTCGCGACGCTGGCAGGCGCCTACTTGCTGCGAAGGATTCATGAGCACGGCGACCGCATCCTCCGCCTGGAACTCGATGTCAGCAGACTCCGCATGGTGGAGGAGGATGCGCTCCTCAGGGGCCGGGTACGCGGCCGCAACCGTGCCAAGGAGGGCGCTTGACATGCTGACGCGCGAACAGAAGCAGGAGGTCCTAGACCTCGTCGCCGAATCCATGGACGGCCTGCTCCCGGCAGAAAAGCAGCGGAGGCTTCGAGCCTACGTGACGCACGAATTGCCACTCTTCGCCGACGCCCCTTGGAGCGAGATCGAGTATACGGCCACGTTCATGGTGGGCGTATGGGACATGAACGGTTCGCTCGAAGCCGAGGCTTGACGGCGATGCCCTAGCAGCGCAGGTTTTTCTGCCCGGCCCCGAATCGCCCCTCGGCCCTCGGGCCATCGTGATCGACATGCGGACCCTCCTCGTTCTCCTTCTTGCCAGCGCCTCGCTTGCCGTCCCCGCCGCCTCGGCCGACGACGTGCACCAATGCGTCGGGAAACCCAGCCTCGGTTGGACCTGCGTCGATGCTGGCGAGTGGGGCGCCTGCCAATCCGGCGGCGCCGGCCTGCAAGGCGGCCGGGCCTGCGTCACGAATGGGTCGGACACGTGCGCCACCTGGGACAACGGCATGGACCAGACGTCCGTGTGCCGCAGCGACCTCCCCATCTCGTGCAGCGGCGCCGTGTGCTGGGTCCTGGCCCAATTGCATGGGACGCACTGCACGACCGACGTGATGACGGGCGTCGGCGCCTGCGCGGACCTGGACGATCCCACGCAGTCATGCGTATGGGTGGACGAGGCCGGCGGCGGCGGATGCGAGCCGGCGGGTCTGCCTTAGGAGCCGGCACCGAATTCCTGCGCTGTGCCAACAAGACGGTGGGCTTCCGGTCACACTTGCCCTTTCATCTTGCGCAATTCGGGCAAGGCCTGGCGCAGGTGCACCGACACCGCTGTCCACACGCGCTCCGGGTCCACGCCGTCGTACCCATGGATGAGGACATTGCGGAAACCGACGAGGGTCCTCCAGGGGACCTCAGGGTGGGCATCCCGGTAGGCAACCGAAACCCGCGTGGCGGCTTCGCCCATGACCTCGAATTGCCGCTCGATGGCCGAGCGCACCATTGCGTTGGCAAGGAAGCGCCGCTTGCCACCTTTGGCGAACGTCAAGACCAAGTCCCCGGCCTGGACCATGTCGCGGACCCACTGCGCATCGCGGGTGGGCTCGTCGGCGGTCAGATCGGCACCGCCTCCGGCAGGACACGGTCGCGGAACTCCGGTCGCAGATGGTCGATGTCGGCGAGGTCCACCTTCACGCCAAGGATGTCCATCGCGTCCGCCATGAAGGCGGAGACTTCCCACAGGCTCACGGTCTTGGGCGCCCGGTACAGGATGTCCACGTCGGAGTCGGGGCGACCTTCACCGCGGGCCCGGGAACCGAAGAGCCAGATCTTGGTGAGCTTGTTTCGGCGGGCGGCGATACGCAAGGCGGCCGCATGCTTGGC
>JBHEMF010000212.1:0-3238 GCA_046352665.1 Thermoplasmatota archaeon | reverse complement strand
GAAGATGTCCATCACGAAATTCGCGTCGCGCATGGCGTCCTCCTCGTCGATCCCGATGCGGTTCGAGACTGCCATGGCTAGGTCTTCCAATGTAAGGATACGCTGCGTCAAACGGATGCCGCCCCCGGCGAGTTTGCCTTTGTAAGATGAGGTATTTAAGGCTTGTTTGAGGCAGGGGGTGCGGGCGCGGAAAGCGCGGGCAGGAACAGCCGCTCCTCATGGCGGAAGACAGGGACTGTGTCGCCTTCGACGGCAAAGCCTTCCGGCCGCGGCAGATCGACGGTTGCGAGGCTCACGGGGTCCAGGACCTGGATGTTCCCGGCGTCCTGGCTCACGAGGACCGCGTCCTGGACGAGCTCGGGCCCTCCCAGCCGGCGCAGGCGGTCGGCATCGACTTTGTCGCGCTTGTGCGTCGCGAGGTCCAGCACCATGGCGCGGCCCCGGTCCAGTTGCAGGACCTGCACGAGCCGCTCCTCGTCGCCCAGGCGGGCGAAGTCGCCGTTGGCGAACAGGTTGATGCGCACGAGGAACGTCACGCGGTAGATGTCCTCGCCTTCCTTGCGGCCGACGAGCTTGGCCGTCTCCACGACCGTCGCCCCGAGCCGGGCGGCCACGACCCGGCCGATGATGCGCCCGGCGTCGATGTCGCCCAGGTAGTAGTCGAAGCCTCCCGGGACGGGGCCTGATTTCGTGAGGAACGCGTCGCGGTTGCCCGTCGCGCGCATCCGGTCCAGCTCCGCGCCGATGAGCTTGTGCACCCGGGCGGTCTCGGCCTTCGTGACGTCGCGCTCGCTCGCCCTGAGTTGCAGGACTGCGGCGTAGTACCCGCCGAACATGCGGCTGCAGCGGTCGCAGACGGCGCGGCGCAGGCGGACCAGGACGGATGCCGTGCCGGCCACGGGCGCTCCATCGACATTGCCCGCGAGGGTCACTGTAGCGCGGAACGTGCGCTCGTCCTGCGCCCGCTCCTCCGTCTCGACGTGCGCGTCGGCGACCCGGGGGTGGACCTTGATGACACCACGCACGGCGCCTTCACGGATCTCGGCAAGGTCGTCGGCCTCCTCGGGGTCGAACCAGTGGGCGCCGACGTGGCGGGCGTCGCAATGGGCGCAGAGCTCGACGTCCAGCACCGTCGGCACGTCGAGGAGCGGCTCCTTCGCGACGAAGCAGGTCGGGCAGAGGCCGCCGATGAGGCGCTCGACCTGGCTGCCGCACTCGACGCAGGTCTGCAGGCGGAGGGGCTCGGGGCTCATTGCAGGTCCATCACCAGGACCTGGGCATGCGGCACGCCGCCCACGGTGAGGATGTTGGCGGGATCGACGAAACCGAGCCGGATGGCGACGTCCACGGTGCGGCGGCCCACGAGGTTCGCGACGGTGCAGGAGCCCAGGAAGGCGCCGAGCTCGGCCTCCTCCACGCGGAAACCGTCGTAGAAACCGGGGGCGACGTCGAGGCGGAACTTGCCTTCGCTGTGCTTCGTGCCGAGGAGCTCCTCGTCGCACGCCGCCAGGAGGCGCTGGATGCCTTGCTGGTAGTTCTTCACCGCGAACATCGCTGTTGCGTCGGCCACTCCTGCCACTATACAAGCGTGTTGGGGTGGGCCACCGCCGTTGGTCAGCCGCTGAGCGGCGCGTAGGTGCCGTTGCCGCCCTTGGCGTAGAGCGTGCTGTTGCGCAGCATCGTCTCGAGGCCCTTGCGGGCCAGTTCCGGCGTGATGCCCTGGCGGGACGCCTCCTGCAGGATCTCGTCCTCGCGCGCGTAGCCTTTCTCGGACTCCTTGGCGAGGCTGCGGACGATGTCGAGCAGGCTGCGGATGCGGTCGTGCTGGCTGTGGCTCACACCCGTGGCGACGAGGTCGATGTCGAACTTGCCGGTCTCGCGGTCCATGCCGACGCCGCGCAGGAACTGCTCCACGATGCGGATGGCGCGGTCGGCGTCGTCCACGGTGGCGTCCTGGCTGAGGCGGATGCGCGCCGAAGCCTCGGCGAGGCGGACGAAGGCCTCGAGGTTGCGGGCGGTGAGCGGGATGGAGCCGTCGCTGGAGGCGCCGCGCAGGTCAACGTAGTAGGCCTGGATGCGCGCCAGCGCCTCCTCGGTGAGGACCGGGAAGACGCTGCGCTTGGCGAAGGCCACGTACTTGCGCAACAGCTCGGGGTCGATGTCGGGCTCGACCCGCTTCATGAGCGACTCCTCGTCCTCGTGCGAGTAGGCGCCGCCGGGGTGGGCGTGGCGGTGCTCCCGCACCTCCCCGGCCTGGTGGGTGCGCAGGATGTGGGTCGCGAGCTGCATGTCCTTGTCGCGGCCGGGCTTGTCGAGGATGCTGAAGATGAGGTCGAAGCGCGACAGGAGCGCTGGCGGCATGTTGATCTGCTCGTACAGGGACGAGTACTCGTCGAAGCGGCCGAGCTTCGGGTTCGCGGCTCCGATCACGGCGCAGCGCGATTTCAGGGTGGCCGAGATGCCCGCCTTGGCGATGGAGATCTCCTGCTGCTCCATGGCCTGGTGCATGCTGGACTGGTCGTTCTTCTCCATCTTGTCCAGCTCGTCGATGCAGCAGATGCCGCGGTCGGCGAGGACGAGGGCGCCGGCCTCCAGCGTCCACTGGCCTTCGCCGAACTCGTCCTTCACGGCGGCGGCGGTGAGGCCGGCGGCGGACGCGCCTTTGCCGGAGGTGAAGATGGCGCGGGGCGCCAGCTTGGACAGGTACCGGAGGAGCTGCGACTTGGCGACACCGGGGTCGCCCACGAGGAGGACGTGGATGTCGCCGCGGTTGCGGGAGCCGTCCTTGTAGGTCTTCTCGACGCCCCCGAAGAGGGAGAGGATGAGGGCGTCCTTCTCCGTGTCCATGCCGTAGATGGTGGGGGCGAAGCTCGCGCGGAGGCGGTCATAGATGCGCCCGTCCTCGGACAGGGTCATGATGGCGTCCTCGTCCTCGGCGGTGAGTACCACCTCGCTGAACTCCTGCTGCATGACCTCGATGGAGACGCCGTTCAGGACCTTGTTGAACTCCACGCGCTTCTGCGACCCTTGCCGGCGCGCCTGTGTGACGAGGATGCCGTTGATGCGCACGCGGTCGCCGGGGGCGATGCGGTGCACCAGGTCGTCCTGGAGGTGGATGGTGAGGCGCTCCGGCTGCGAGCCGCCGCGCAGGGACTCGGGCATCTCCTGGATCTCCACCTTCTGGTGGTCGAGGTAACGCGATTCCTCCTCGAGCATGCGCCATGGGCGCTCCGCGTCG
>JBHEMF010000211.1:0-3260 GCA_046352665.1 Thermoplasmatota archaeon | reverse complement strand
CACGTGCTGCACGCCATGACGTTCTCCGACCGGTACTTCGACGTGGACGCGGACGGCCAATATGGCCGCAACGACGTGCCCTACCTCGACACCGACGCTTCCGCCACGGCGACGGTCGGCGACATCCGGCTCTGCTGCGGCGGCAGCATGGGCTTCGGCACGGTCGTCGGCCCTGCGGACGCCGACGCCACGCACACGCTGTCGCCGACGTCCCACACCATCGTCTGCTACTCGGACGAGAATGCCAACGGCCACGTCGATGCCTCGGAGCCGGTGTACCTGGAGCAGTCGTGCGGCACGGTGGTGTCCGGGGACGTCCGTTTCACGGCCGCCGCGGGGTTCCCGGCCGGCTCGACCGTCGTGCCAAGCGCCTCGGACGTCGCCAACCCGACGAACGCCGCCGACGCTGCCTACTGCTACACGGACGCCGACGGCAACACCATCTACAGCCATGGTGACAGTGTGGTGCTGAGCCTGCATGGCGCGTGCCTGGGCTCCACGGTCATGGCGGGAGACATCCGGATCACCTCCGGGTTCCAGCGCTTCGCCGCCGACACCACGATCCAGTTGCGGCAGTTCCCGGTGTCCGTCGGGTCGGAGTCTTTCTTCGAGGGCGACGGCAAGGTCGGCTTCAGCCCCGGCGACACCATGTACCTCGACGCGGACGCTTCCGGGGCGCCCAACGTGCAGGACGTGCGCATCTCCGTCAATGGCGCGCTCCTCGCCGGCGCCGTGGTCCGCCTGGAGGACAACGACGCCGAGCATCCCTTGATGGCGACGTCGCACACCAGCACGTGCAAAGGCACTGCGACCGGCAACGACACGGACGACCCGGTGTACCTGCACGCCGGAGCCTGCTCCACCGTGGCGTCACTCGACGTCCGCTTCGTCGGCGTGGGTCCGCAGGCCGCCGGCACGATTGTGACGGGCGCTGCGACGGATCTCACCGCCGCGACGACGGCGCTCGCCACCGCGTACTGCTACGTAGATGCCGACTGGGACGGCCGCTACGACGGCGCGGATCCGCTCTACCTCAGCATGGGCTCGGCCTGCGACTACACGAACCCCGGCGACATCGCGTTCGCTGGCTACAAGATCGTGCCAGGGTCCGCAAGCGTCTCGAACGTGACGACCACCACCACGACGCCGCCTGTCGTCACGACACCACCCACCGTCACGACGTCGCTCATCGTCACCACGGGCGGCACCACGACGGTCCCGGCGGCCGGGCTTGCGTTGGCACTGCTCGTCGTGTTCGGGGCGGTGGCCCGGTTGAGGCGCAGGCTCGCGTGACTACTCTTCCGAGTCGTCCTTCTTCGTCTCGCCCTCGGGCGCCGGCTTGGCCTCGGCTTCCGCCTTGGCCTTCTCGGCGTCGGAGGCGCTGCTGCCGAACTCGACCTTGAGCTGCTCCATGGCCGCGTCGTCGTCGAACTTCTTCAGGTAGTCCGGCTCGACGGCCTCGGTGACGTACACGGACTTGCCGGCGCGGAAGATGAAGTTCCCGGCACCGCTTGCGGCCTTCACGTCCACCTGCAGGAGGATGGGGTCGGGGTTGTGGACGCGGCCGGCACTGTACGCCTTGTCCGGCGTCGCCGACAGGTGGATCATGTTGCGGTCGCTGGGGCGCAGCCCGGTCTCCAGCACGAGGTCCAGCTCCTCCTCGGAGACGGGGAAGTAGAGCGTGTCCACCTGCGCCTCCGGCAGGTCGTCGAGGTTCACGTTCACGGAGTGGGCGTACGTGGCGCGGATCATGCCGCCGTCGATCTGGTAGCGCCCCTTCTCGTCGGTCTCGACCAAGGCCTGGATGTGCTCCTTCCTCAGCCAGCGGGCATAATTGGGCCGGCTGGCACGGATGGAGTTCACGAACTCCTCGAGGTCCACCCAGCCGCGGCCGTCCATCGTGAGGCCGAAGCGTTCGGGGAAGTGGCGCAGGATGCCCGCCATCATGCGGCCCACGCGGTCGATCTCGTGGTCCTTCATGACGAAGCGGCCTGGCGTGTCGCACAGGGGGCAGTTCTCACCGCGGTAGTATCCATGGGTCCGGCACTGGGCAAGCATGTTGACCATCTCTCCACGATCGTGGGGAAGGGGAGAGAGGGATTCGAACCCCCGTAAAACGGGATCTGCAGTCCCGCCCATAGCCGCTTTGGTATCTCCCCGGACGAGCCGGTGCCAGGGCGGTAGAGCTCCAGAGGCTGGAGTTGCCGGTCCCTTGACGGCGGGGCGACCGGGGCTGGGTTTTTGAAGCCGCTGGCCAGCAGGCAGGGGGGGCCAGTGGTGGTGAGGTTTTTGGAAATCCGGCACCAGTTCTTTATAGATGCGCGAAGCATATCCTTCGTGATGATGGCCCACGAGTTCTTCGGCCCGAGCCCGCAGCCGGACCTGGAGTACCGCCTGGCCTACCGGCTCCTGGGGGCGCGCAGCGACCTCGACCGTCGCGTCCTCGGCGGGCTGGTGGGCCGTCCGCGCCGCTTCAGCGAGCTCAAGCCTCTGCTGGGGGGCCGCAAGGACGCCAACCTCACGCAGAGCCTAGCGCGGCTGCACGGGGAGGGGTTGGTGCGCACCCGCATCCAGGCACGCGATGCTCCCGCCATCAAGGTCCACGAGTTGACCGCGCTGGGCTCTCTCGTCGTGTTCCATATCGCCGAGATGAGCCTGGCGCACTCCTCGGCCGCGGCGCTGCTGCGTGGGCGGGCCGCGGCCCATCCGGCGGCATGACCGGCCGTCCCAGCGACTACCGCAGCGTGGTGCATCCGCTGCGCATGGAGACCCGCGTGTTCCTCGTGGCCTCGACGCATCCCTGCATCCGCATCCGGGACGAGGCGGCCAAGCCCACGGGGCGGGACTACCGGACGGTGGACGCAGGGGAGTTGGCCGCCCTTGACCCTCCGCGGCAATGGGTCCTTGCCGTTCTTCTGTGCCCGGGCGACGATGCCGCCGAGGTGGTGGCGTGGCTTGGCGCCCACGGCGGCGACCCCGACCGTGTCCTCTTCATCCTGCACCCGGGCACGGACGCCGTCGCGGCCCTTCGCCCATGGTATGCGGCCGGGTTTCCCGATGCGGTTGCCATCGAGGCTGCAGCGTGGGGCCAACTTGCCAAGCCGCTCGGCCAGTTCGTCAACGACTGGATCTATGCGCAGGCGAAAGGGATGGGGTGGCCGCTCTAACGCGGCTTGGGGTTCATCGCCCCTTCTCCCGGCAAGGCGCATCCTTGTGCTTCTGTATCAGGATTTTAGCACCGCATAGGTGGCCAGGTCGAC
>JBHEMF010000210.1:3006-3303 GCA_046352665.1 Thermoplasmatota archaeon | reverse complement strand
GCGCTCTCGGGCTTCCTGCCGTCGGGGTTCGCGAACGCCATCGCCATGGCCGCCGTGGGGGCGGTGGGCGGGCTGCTCGGCCGCCTCGATTTCTCGGGCGCAAGACCTGCCGACCGCGCCGCAGGGGCGATGCTTGCGGCTGCGGCCGGAGTCTTTGCCACCCTGCTCTTCAGTGTCCTCGCCGACGCCATGTCCTGGCTCCTCGTCCCAGAGTTCCGCGCGCACCAGGAACTGCTATGGGCCCGCATGGCACTCGGCCTCGCCTTCAACGTCCTCCCCGCGGTCGCGAACGGCATC
>JBHEMF010000210.1:0-2996 GCA_046352665.1 Thermoplasmatota archaeon | reverse complement strand
CGTGCGTCGGTCCGTTGCAGGAAGCGATGCGCGCACTTGGCTGGGGACGCCGTGCGGACGCGCCCCTTTCTCCGTCCCGTTCCCTGGCGACGGCTGCACTCGCAAGGCCCCCTGTCAAATAGGCGGAGCCGTCATCGCCGAGCAATGAGGCGCGTCTTCAAGGCCGTCGCCGGCTCGATCTGGGTGTACTCCTACCTCACGCTGGGCGCCATGATGGCCGTCGCCATGGTGCCCGGCTACTTCCTTGCCATGTGGGGCTGGACGCTCCAGCCGTGGGCGACACACCGCTACGCCGGGCCGCTTGCGCACGCCTTCCTCGGCCTCTACTTCAGCGTCCTCGGCTTCTTCGTCTTCGGCATAGCCCTCATGTTCGTCCTGCCGCTCGTGAAATTCGTCTTCCGCTGGAAGCCGCACGTGGGGGAGGTGCCGGTCCACTCGTTCCGCATCTGGAGCTGGTACAACTACAACGGGATGCTGTTCCTCTTCAACACGGTCTTCGGCCGCTTCGCCCGCCTCACGAGCATATACCCCGTGTACCTCCGCATGATGGGGGCCAGGATCGGCCGCGACGCCGTCGTGAACACGCAGCACATCTACGACCTCGACATCCTCACGATCGGCGACCGCACCATCATCGGCGCCAACGCGAGCCTCCTCGGCCACGTGGGCGAGAAGGGCAAGCTCGTGCGCCAGCCCGTCCGCATCGGCAACCACTGCACCGTCGGCCAGTATGCCAACATCTTCCCCGGTGTCACGATGGGCGACAACTGCCACGTGGGCGCCATGAGCCTCGTGCCGAAGGGCAGCACGCTGGACGCCAACGCCGTGTACGGCGGCGTCCCCGTGAAGAAGATCCGCGACCTCCGGCCGGGCGAGCGCGCCACCGCCGACGAGCTCTCCGCCACCGCCGGCGTCCCCACCGACGACGGGCCGCAGGGATCCGATTGAAGGCCTGGCTCGCCCCGCTTGCCCTCGGGCTCGTGGTCGCCGCAGCCACCGCGGCCTTGGGCCCGCGCCTCATCGACACCCGGCCGCCGCCGGACCCCCCCTGGAAAGAGGCGGCGGCGCGCGGCTACGTGCTGCCCTTCCCCGCGACGGAGACCGGCAGCCTCCTTGTCGTGGCCCCCGACGGCCACGCCGCCGCCGAGTCCGCCCTCCGCCAGGACGGCGAGGAGGCGGTCGCCTGGGAGACGCCAAATCTGGGGTTCCTGCGGCCCGTGGCGACGCCCTGCTGCGGCCCGGCCGGCCCGGTGCCTGCGACGGTGTACGTCTTCAGGGCAGACGGCGGCCTCCTCGGCAGCAACGACGGGCGTGCGCAAGTGGCGCGCTTCCGCCTCGACGCGAACTACGTGGCCCTTCCCAACGCGACCTGGTCGAACGGCACCCTCGCCGCCACGGCCGGCACGCTTCCCGATTCGCTGCGGCCCGTGCTCCAGGCACTGCAGGTGGAGCTCGCCGGACTCCAGGCCGGCAGCGTCGGCGTCGCGGTCGTGCGCGAGTACCCGCACGCGGATGCGCTGGGCCCGCTCTACGTCACGGTGCGCGCCGGCGCCGCGGCCGCGGGCTCCGCAGCACCCGCTTGACCTGGTCGCACACGGCGTTGCTCACGAGGAATCCCCAGTGGTGCATGCGGGGAAGCTGCACGTTCCGGACACCTGGGGCCCGCAGCACCGAGTTCTCGGCGGGGATCACGATGCCGTCGAGGGGGCTCCAGAAATTCGTGATGCGGACCCGGGCCGGGGGCCGCTTGCGGTTGAGTTCGCCGAGGAGCCGCGAGCCCGGTGTCGCCTGCACCGCGACCTTCACGACGGGCAGGAGGTACGACGCGATGGTGCCGTGGTGCGGCGTGCCGAGGAGGACTAGGTTCGACACGGCGCGGTGGCCGCCGAGGTTCTGCACGTAGTACCTGGCCACGAGCCCGCCGGCGCTGTGCGCCACGATGTCCACCCGGCCGCCGCCCGCTGATGCCCTGTGCTTCTGCACCGCAGTCGCCAGGACCCGGGCAGCGCTGCGGATGTCGCCCAGGAGCACGAAAGGCAGTGCCACCTCGTGCACCGTGAACCCGTCGGACTCCAGGCGGTGTCGGAAGAGGTTCCAGTACAGGTGTCGCGTCCCCAGGATCCCATGCACGAGCAGGACCGGCCGGCGCTGCCGACGCACGCGTTCGGGCACGGCGGCGCCACATGATGCCAGGAGTAAACGCTTCCGCGACGCTTCGGCCAGGCGCCTACTCTCAAGCCATCGCGCCACTAGGGTTGTATAGGGCCAGGGACGGCTTCCTGGACCGGTGCCTCGCTCCATGACCCACCTGCCGCCGGCCGCCCCAGCGCACACCATCGCGACCCTCGACCGCACCCGCACCGCCATGAAGTTCTCGCTCTGGGCCTGGGCCTGCTACTGGCCCGCCATGGGCGTCATGCTGGTCCTCGGCGGCATGCGCGACCCCGTCTCGGTCGCCGTGGTGGCCCTCTCCACCCTGGCCTTCGTGGTCCTCATCCGCAGCGGCGCCCTGCGCGCCACGTCGTCGCGCACCATGAAGGAATTCCTCGTGGAGCGCCCGATCTACCTTGTGGCCGCCCTCGTCGTGTTCCTGGTCCTGGGTGCCACGGTGCCGGTCTTCGCGAACCTTGGCCTGGGCCTGTTCTCCGGCATCTTCCTTGCGAGCCTCGTCCTCGTCGGCGTGCGGCTTGCCGCCTACGTGGACGCGACGCGGGAAGGCGTCTTCCGGACGCGGGCCGACCAGGTCTTCCTGCTCCTTCTCATCGTCGCCCCCTGCACGGCCATCGTCTTCGTCGATGCCCTCGGCGGCAGCGGGGTCCTCGGCGACAACATGCAGGGCATCGCCGCCGTGAACTGGATCGGCCTGGCGCTGCTGGTGTCGGTGCAGTCCGAGGCGCGCACCTACTTCTTCCTCGTGCGCCTCGCCGCGTTCTTGTTATTCCTCGGCGCGATTCTGCACAAGAACCTGAAACGCTAATTTAGCTACGGTCCGAGCG
>JBHEMF010000209.1:0-3330 GCA_046352665.1 Thermoplasmatota archaeon | reverse complement strand
CAGCCCACGGACGCGATGCGCAAGGCCATGGCGGACGCGGAGGTGGGCGACGACGTCTATGGCGAAGACCCGACCGTGAACCGGCTGCAGGAAAAATCCGCGAAACTCTTGGGCACCGAGGCCGCGCTGTTCGTGCCGACCGGGACGATGGGCAACCAAGTCTGCGTGTGGGTGCATTCCCAGCGCAAGGGCACAATGGTGTGCGAGGAGAATTGTCACCTCGCGCTGTACGAGGGCGGCGCGTCGAGCCTGCTTTCAAACGTCACGCTGCGCACCGTCAAGTCCGCGAATGGCACGTTCGCGCCCCGGGACATCGAGCACCATTTCCCGCCGCCGGACCCGCACTTCTCCCCCGTGCAGCTCGTCGCCATCGAGAACACGCACAACTACTCCGGCGGCCGCGTATGGAGCGCCAAGCAGACGAAAGCCGTGGCGGATCTTGCCCATGGAAAGGGCGCCAAGCTGCATGTCGACGGTGCCAGGATCTTCGACGCCGCGGTGGCGCAGAAGACGACGGCCACCAAGCTCACCGCGGGCGCGGATTCGGTCATGTTCTGCCTGTCCAAGGGATTGTCCGCGCCCGTCGGGTCGCTCGTCTGCGGCAGCGAAGCCTTCATCCATGAGGCCCACGCGGCACGCAAGATCCTGGGCGGCGGCATGCGGCAAGCCGGGCATCTAGCGGCGGCAGGCATCGTCGCCCTCGACACAGGCATCGAACGCCTCGCCGAGGACCACGCCAACGCCAAGTTCCTTGCGAAGGGGTTGGCGAACCTACCCGGCGTGACGGTCGATCTCGACGCCGTCCAGACCAACATGGTCATGGCCGATGTGTCCGGCACGGGCAAGACCGCAGCCCAGATCCTCGAAGCCGCGCGCAAGGTCGGCGTCTTGGGGAATTTCCGTGATGGCGGACCGACGGTGCGCTTCGTCACACACCGCGACGTGAGTCGGGCCGATTGCAAGGAAGCGTTGGAACGGCTAGAGAAAACCTTGAGGTAGCGTGCCTAGCGCGAAGCGGCACGAACCGCGAATTTCGCGAAGGCTGCCAAGCCGCGGTCATGCCGAAACGTACGAAAGGATAGGGTCACGTCGCAGGCCGCCCATGGGCGGGCAGCCCTCCGAAATCCCCACTGCCCCAGGTTCACCTCGTCGGGGCCTTGCATTCTCACTGGGGACATCGCCTTGATTCGACGGTTGATGGCGTCGTGGCGGTGGCGGCGTGGCCAACATCCTATCGGCCTCGTCGCTTGACATACCTTCGGCTTAGGGGGCCGGCTGGAGCGGGTCAAAGGCCGAAAAACCCATCAAAGGCCCCTGGCCTTGCGACGCTGTTGCCAGAGGTCTGCGCGCACTTCGTCGATGTGCACATCTTCCGACGCCGCGCCGGCACAGAAGAATGGCTGGTCATGAAACGGGCCGACCACATCCGGCTTGGCGGGTCGTGGCAGATGGTGTCGGGGATGATCGAGCCGGGCGAGAAGGCCTACGAAGCCGGCGTCCGTGAGCTTTTCGAGGAAACGGGCCTCCGACCGGTCCACTTCTACCAGACGTCGTTCGTGAACCGTTTCTACCTCGCCGCGACGGACCAGATCATGCTGACACCCGTCTTCGCGGTGGAGGCCGAGCCTGACGCCAACGTCGTCCTGTCCGACGAGCACACGGAATTCCTTTGGGTCTCACCCGAGGAGGCGCAGCGGCGATATCCGTGGCCAGGGCAACGCGAGAGCCTGCGGGTCATCCGGGAGCAGTTCATCGACGGCACACCGCGGCCGGAGAGTTGCCTGGATTCGTTGGTGCAGACGGTGTGAAGACGGTCAGTCCGCCGAACGCGCCGACACCGCCGACCCGGACGAACCAGGGAACTCACGGAAAACACGGAACGAGGGCTCGTCAATCTCGCGCGTATCGGTTGTATCTGTTGCATCGGTTGATGGGGAACGGCGGGCCACGGTCAACCGATGGAACCGATGAAACCGATGAAGCCACCGGCACCTCAGGCATGGGTGGCTCGGTCCCGCGAAGCGCCGCGCTTAAGCCCAGGACCCGCCGTCTCCGCCCGGCATGACACGCCTGGTCGTCATCGGGGGCAACGCCGCCGGCATGAGCGCCGCGTCGAAAGCCAAGCGCCGCGCACCCGATCTGGAGGTCGTCGTCTACGAGGCGGGGCCCGACATCTCGACGTCCGTCTGCGGTGTGCCGTACCTCGTCGAGGGAATCCTCCCCGACCCCGAGCAACTGCTGGTCCTTACTCCCGAGAAGGCCGCCGAACGCGGAATCGAGATACACACCGGAACACAGGTGCTCGGGTTCAACGCCTTCACGAAAGAAGTCGTCCTGCAGACGCCCCAAGGCCGCGACTCGACGCATTACGACAAGCTCCTCATCGCGAGCGGCACGGCGGCGCGCTATCCATTCAAGGGTCCACGCCTCGCAGGTGTGCACACGATCCGTCACCTCGAGGATGGCCTTCGCGTCGCAGCGACGGCTCCGCGCGCCAAGAAGGTCGCCGTCGTGGGCGGCGGATACGTGGGTCTGGAGATGGCTGCGGCGTACAAGGCCCGCGGCGCCGAGGTCAACCTCCTGACGCGTGGCAAGCGCCTGCTCTCCGCCATGGACGCGGACATCACGGACGGGCTCACCGAGTGGCTGGAGAACGCCGGCATCAAGGTCCATCTCGAAGCGACGGTCAAGGGCTTCGCGTCGGGCAAGAAGGAAGGCGAGCTCGGTTCCGTCGAAGGGAAGAAGGACGTCCCCGCGGACACGGCGCTGGTGGCCGTCGGCGTCGAGGCTGCGACGGAGTTCGCGGTGAAAGGCGGTGTGATGTCGACGAAGGAGGGCTTCATCCTCGTCGACGACAACATGCGCACGAACTACCATGACATCTGGGCCGCCGGGGATTGCGTTGCCGCGCGCCATATCGTCACGGGACGCCCGACGCCCATGCCTTTTGCCCTCCCCTCCAACCGCATGGGGCGCGTGGCCGGCGACGCCATCGGCGCCAGCACGGAGAAGATCCCCGGGTCTTCCATGTACTTCCCGGGCGTTTTGGGCACGGCGATCACGCACCTTTTCGGCTTGGCCTTCGCCCAGACGGGCATCACTGAAGCCATCGCCAAGCAGGAAGGCATCGACGCGGTCGCTGCCCTCATCGAGAGCAAGGACAAGGCGAGCTACATGCCGGGCGCGGCGGACATGGCCGTCAAGGTCGTCCGGGAGGTGCTCCGCCGCAACCCCCATTTGCCGCCGGAGCGGATCGGCGACGTCGTCTTCGCCGCCACCGCGCAGGTCGGAGACCAGGGCCTGACGATGGGACGCGACGTCGCGCTGCTC
>JBHEMF010000208.1:0-3344 GCA_046352665.1 Thermoplasmatota archaeon | reverse complement strand
CGGGAAGGCCGCGTCGCGCTCGGCGAGGTCGACGGCATGGCGCAGCGCCTCCTCGACCTCGGCGAGGATCGTCTCGTCCGTGATGATCGTGATGGACTCGGAACCGTGCAGGACGTGCACGGGGTGGCTGCGGCCCGCCACGGCGCCGAGGGCCTTCTCCAGCCGGCCGAAGAGCTTCCACGACGAGTGCGCCGTGAGGACCGCCACACGGGTCCGCACCTCCAGCTTCGACTTGTCGAGGACCCTGCGGATGCCGGCCTGGTAGTTGGGGCCGGTGTTCTTCGGGTGGTAGCGCCGGCAGGCGACGAGGACCGCCTCCTCGGAGCCGAGGCCCGTCTCGTCGCGGATGACGCGGGTGAGCGCCGAGAGGTTCACGATGCCCATGCCGAGGGCGTCCCGGACGACGGGGCGGGCGTCGATGTAGCCGCGCACCGACTGCGCGATGGAACCCTGGAGCGGCGGCTTGCGTTTGGGCACGCGGCGTCCAGCGGTTGTCCCATTTTAGACATGTGTGCCCGACGATGGCGAAACCTCGCCGCGCGCCTTAAGAGACGGACGGAGGGGTATTCCTTCGTGCCCAAGCACATCGTCCTCGCCTACTCCGGCGGCCTCGACACGTCCGTCATGATCCACTGGCTGAAGGAGAACCACGGCGCCAAGGTCACCTGCGCCATGCTCGACCTCGGGCAGGGCGCGGGAGCCCTCGCGGAGGCCAAGGCGCGCGCCCTTGCCAACGGTGCCGCCGACTGCATCATCCTGCCCGCGAAGGAGGAGTTCGCCAACGATTTCCTCGCCCCGGCCATCCGCGCCAACGCGATGTACGAGGGCGTCTATCCCATGGCGACCGCGATCGGCCGCCCGCTCATCGCGAAGAAGCTCGTCGAGGCGGTCCGCCAGGCCGGCGGCGACGCCGTGGCGCACGGCTGCACGGGCAAGGGCAACGACCAGGTCCGCATCGAGGCCGGCGTGAAGGCCCTCATGCCGGGCCTCGCCTGCCTCGCCCCGCAGCGCAGCCACCCCATGACGCGGGTCGCCACGGTGGCCTACGCCGAGGAGCACGGCCTCGAGGTGCCGCAACTGAAGCGCAGCACGTACTCCACGGACGAGAACCTGTGGGGCCGCTCCATCGAGGGCGGCGACACCGAGGACCCCGCCCACCCCGTCCACGAGGACGCGTACCTGTGGACCACGAGCCCGCAGAATGCCCCCGACGCGCCGGCGACACTCTCCATCACGTTCCAGGCCGGCATCCCGGTGGCCCTCGACGGCAAGGCGCTCCCCCTTTGGGACCTCGTGGCCCAGGTCGGCAAGGCCGCCGGTGCCCATGGCGTCGGCCGCATCGACCACGTGGAGAACCGCCTCGTCGGCATCAAGAGCCGCGAGATCTACGAAGCCCCGGCCGCAGTCACGGTGCTCTTTGCCAAGAAGGCCCTCGAATCCCTCACCCTCACGAAGGAGGAGATGAAGCTGAAGCCGTTCCTCGAGCAGAAATTCTCGGAGAACGTGTACGACGGCCTCTGGTATGCGCCCGTCATGCAGGCCCTCCGTGCCGCCATCGACACCATGCAGGCGCACGTCACGGGCACCGTGCAGGTCCAGCTCTACAAGGGGAACGTGAGCCTCCTCGGCCGCACGAGCCCGCTGAGCCTCTTCAAGGACAACCTCGCAACGTACGGCACGGCGGACAGCTTCAACCACCAGGCGTCGGAGGGCTTCATCGAGATCTGGAGCCTGCCGACCGAGACCGCGAACGCAGTGAGGCAGGGCGCCGCTGGCGGCCGCAGCCTGGGCAAGCCCACGGTCTCCGTCGCAACGAAGGCCCGGACCACGTTGCGCAAGCTGGTCGGCGGCAAGCGATGAGCCAGCCGAGCGCCGCCGGATCCGCCACGTCCGCCCCGTACTGGCAGGCCCGCACCGGCTCCGGCCTCCACCCGGACCTCCTGGCTTATTCGCAGACCGTGGACGAGGACCGCCCCTTCGTCATCCACGACCTTGCGGGCTCCAGCGCGCACGTCCTCGGCCTGCACAAGGCACGTCTCATCTCACGCGACGACGCCGCCGCCCTCCTCGCAGGGCTGCGCCGCCTCCTTGCCGCCCACGAGGCCGGCACGTTCGCGCTCGACGTCCAATTGGAGGACGCGCACATGAACATCGAGGCGCGCCTCACGGCGGAGCTCGGCGACGTCGGCCGCCGCGTGCATTCCGGCCGCAGCCGCAACGACCAGGTCGCCACCTGCATCGTCCTCTACGCCCGCGACCAGCTCGCGGACATCGCGCAGGCCGCCAACACGCTCGCCGCGGCCCTCGCCGGCATGGCCCGCGCGCACGCCCGCACCGCCTGGGTGGCCCGCACGCACGGCCAGGCAGCGCAGCCCGCCTCGCTGGGCTTCCTCCTCGCAGCACACGCGCACCGCTTCCAGGACCTCGCCCGCAAGGCCATCGCCGCCTTCGAGGCCGTCGGCGAGTCGCCCCTCGGCTGCGGCGCCGTCGCCGGCACTACGCTGCCCCTCGACCCCGCCTTCACGGCGCGCCTCATGGGACTGCGCCCGCCCCGCAACGCCATCCTTGCCACCGGCACACGCGACGCCGTGCTCGAATCCTGCGCGCTTGCCGCCCACGCCGGCATCGTCTGCGCCGGCCTTGCGCAGGACCTCCTCGACCTCTTCGCGGCCGGCGCCCTCCGCCTGCCGGAAGGCTTCACGACGGGCAGCAGCCTCATGCCGCACAAGCGCAACCCCGACGCCCTGGAGCTTGCGCGCGGCCGCGGCAAGTCGCTCCTTGCGCCCTACGTGGCCGCGCACGGCATCCTCGCCGGCATGGGCCTCGGCTACCAGCGCGACTTCCAACTGACGAAGCCCCACCTCGTCGCTGCCCTCGAAGGCGCCCGCACCACGATCGAGATCCTCACTGGGGCCCTGCAAGGCGCAACCGTCGATGCCAAGACCCTCGCCAGCGACCTTGGCAAGCCCGGCGTCGTCGCAACCGACGTCGCCGAGGCGCTCGTGCGCGCCGGCATCCCGTTCCGCACCGCCTACGCCACCGTGGCGCAGGCCTTCGCCCTCGTCGAGAAAGGGACCCCCTTCGACCAGGCCCTCGCCAGGCAGGGCCTCGAACCGCACCTGCTGGAGGCCGCCGTCGCGGCGCTGCACCCGGACCCGGCCCGCCGCGTGGCCCTCGGCGGACCCGCCCCCGAGACGGTGCTTGCATCGCTCGACGCCTTCGACGCGCGGGGTCGCGACCTGTCGAACTTCGTGGCCTTCGCCAGCGCCTCCGTCGACCGGGACGAGGACTGGCAGTCGACCGCCCCCCGGGTCTACGTCCAGGACACCAACCTGTCCCACAGC
>JBHEMF010000207.1:0-3345 GCA_046352665.1 Thermoplasmatota archaeon | reverse complement strand
ACACCGCGTGAAGGCGACGGCCTTCAGCGCCGGCTCCACGTACGAGACGTACACGGACGCCATCGTCAACATGAAGACCGTGTACGGCGTCTCCCTGAACGTCACGGACGAGGCGGAGAACTCCTGCGGCCACGGCTGCAAGGTGGTACCGCCTGGCAGCAACGCGCTTGTCGCCGGCGCCACGGGCGTCCTGTTCAACGTCACGGTGCACAACACCGGTCTGTCGCCGCAAAGTGTGCTTCTGTCGAACTCCGACCTGCCCACGGGCTGGCAGCTGTTCTACAACACGCAGGCAGTACAGGTCCAGCCCCCCGGCTACAGCCTGCCCGGAGGCGCGCTCACCTGCTCCGCGAGCAACCCCTGCATCGTAGTGAACCCGCAGGACACGGTGCGCGTGCAGGTCGGCGTCCTCGCCCCCGCCAACGCCCCGCCCGGCCAGGCCGCGACCATCCTCATCTTCGGCACGGTCCAGGAGGACACGACCAAGGTGGCGCAGCTGCAGCTCTCGGCCCGCGTCGGCACGTACGGCATCCAGGTCGCGATGACGCCGGACGTCTATTACCTGCAGCCGCAGGAGCCGGCCCGCTTCCTCGTCACGGTCACGAACACGGGCACCGTGAAGGACAACATCGACCTCGTGTCGGCGCTGCCGGCCGCGTTCGCGGACCTGCTGCCCGACTGCAGCCGCCCCAACGCCGGCGACAAGTTCCGCGCCTGCTGGACGAGCGCGGCGGAATGCGCCTACGACAGCACGATCCAGACGGCCTCGGTCACGGCCCCGCCCGACATCAACACCTGCTACATCGAGGCGCTCGCCCCGAACGAGACCCGCCAGGTGCAGTTCGAGGTGAGCCCGCCCGCCAACGTGGCCCCCACGAAGGACGGCCCAGGCTACACGGTCGGCGTGAACGCCCGCTCGAAGCTGGCACCCAACGCCCCCGTCACGGCGCACGTCGAGAAGCTCGTGAAGATCCTGAACCACGTCGCATGGGACGTGGACGGCGACAGCGCCCTGGAGTACGCCATCGACGGCTGCACCAAGTCCATGGACGAGGGCTGCGCCCCCGACCCCGCCGACGGCTTCGAGACCTTCCGCGAGGCGGCGTGCCTGTGCGGTGTCGCAAGCCGTGACGCCCCGTTGTCGCAGTTCCTCGACGCGGACTCCAAGACGCGCCTCGAATCGACCGGCAAGCTCACCGGCGAGAGCTACTTCGTGGACGCGAACCAGGACGGCCACGCCGACCACTTCCTCGACGTGGACGGCGACGGCACCCCGGACGTCCTCTGGGTGCCCGACTACGGCGGCGACGTGAACCAGATGCGCGTCCTGCGCCTCAACTTCACCCGCGACATGACCGGCGACCAGCTCCCCGAGCTCTTCATCGACCTCGACCAGGACGGCCGCTGGGACATGGTCTTCGACCTTTCGAAGGGCGAGTTCGTGCCGCTCCTGCAGGCCTTCGTCGATGAGGACTCCATCGCGGACTACGTCGTGGACAAGAACCGCAACGGCCAGATCGACCCCGGCGAGAACGTGCTCCTGGGCGGCCCCGCCGGCACCGTGAAGGGTGTCATCTACAACTACGACATGAACGGCGACGGCGTCTTCGACCACGCCTTCGACCTCGTGGACGACGTGAACCACCCCGGTGTGCCCGAGTACTTCATCGACGGCACCTGCAACCCGACGCAGAAGGCGTGCGCGAGCATCAGAATCAAGCCGAACGACGTGACCGGCGACGGCACGGAGGACTGGACGTACGACCACACCGGCAAGAACGGCCACGAGGACTCGTACTTCGACCCCACGTGCGACGCAAGCCTTGGCAAGCCCTGCTCCGGCCTCATCGACACGCAGGCGCAGTTCGTGCGCGACCTCAGCAAGTACTGGATCGTCCTGGTGCTGTTCGGGATCGCGGCGCTGCTGTTCTTCGCCTTGCTGTTCGTGACCAGGCGGAGGTAGGTCGGATGCGGGACGCACGTGGCCTGGTCCTGGCCATCCTGGCCTTGACGGTGTTCGTCGTGGCCGGGCTCCCGGCCGTGCAGGCCCCCGGCGCGAACCGCGCGCCGCACCCGGTGGTCGGGCCGAACCAGGTCGTGGGCGACTCGGCGACCACGTGCAACCCGCCCGCGGACACGACAGGCTGCCGCCGCATCAACTTCAACTTCAATCAAAGTTGGGACCCGGACCCCCTCGACCTCCTCAACAACGTCCCCGACGGCACGGCGCCGGACTCGTACTGCTTCATCGCGCAGCCCGCTCCGCCCACGATGCCGGGGCCCTGCACGGCGGCGCCCTCGGCCTGGACGACGGTGCCCAACACGCCGATGTGCGACCCCATCGCCCCCGTCGCCACTTCGTCCTCGGCGCCGTTCGAGCCTGTGGTCGATGCGCAGGGCAACTGGGCAGGCCAATTCTACACGTACGCGCCCATCATGACGGACCCGCACATCCCCCAATGCGTCATCTCGTTCAAGGTGACGGTGGATGACGGGCATGCGCCGGACCCGGCCCCCGCGGTCCCGCCCAATTTCTGCTGTGCTGTCGCCCCCATGACCATCACGGTCCTGGACGGCAACGAGCCGCCGCTGTTCGACTGCGACTCGTTCGGGGTCTGTGCCGCCACGGCGCTGCAGTTCCAGACAAACGAGATGGCAAGCTACGGCACGGACGGCTCCGTGGACCTGTACACCGACCGCGGCACGGACATCGATTTCCAGGCGCTTGCGACGACCGACGACCGCGAGACGAAGAGCATGGACCTGTACCTCGACATCGGCGACGCCGACCTGCTCGAGCACCGCATCCACGTCACCATGCACAAGTGCGGCGAGTGGCCGCGCTCGGCGCCGCCCAGCCAGCCGCGCTCCACCGACCCGGACTGCCCGGCCAACATCGCCGGCGACCAGGACTGCTGCGGCACGGTGGGTGCGCCCGAGATCGCCTCCTGGCGCGGCAGCCTGCCCGTGAACACGCCCGAGCTCATCGAGGGCGACTACCACGTCTGGGCCCGGCTCTTCGACACGCGCAACGTGAACACGACCACGCCGGACATCTTCGACATGGTGACACTGCACGTGACCTCGCTCGAGGACACCTGCGTGCCGGCATGCATCAAGCTCAACTCGCTGCAGCCGGCCTCGAACATCCCCGGCAACTGCTTCTACAACGAGGCCGACGCGACGAGGAACGTGCTGCCCGCCCCGCGCGACCGCCTGAGCTTGCAGCAGCTAGGCGAGCTCTCGAAGATCAAGCGCGACTTCGCGGGCGCGCGCGAAGCCTTCGAGCGCATACTACAGATTGACCCGGAGGACGCGTCGTCGCACTACAACCTCATGCTCATC
>JBHEMF010000206.1:0-3348 GCA_046352665.1 Thermoplasmatota archaeon | reverse complement strand
TGCCGACGCGGTGTCGGTCAAGCTGAACGGCAACCCCGTCTCCGACGTCACCGGCCCGACCACGGTGTCGGTCGATCCCTTCAACGCCTACGCGCTCAACGGCGCCACCAGCGCCGGGGGCAAGACCGGGCCCGAGGGCGGGAAACCAGCGGCAGGCTCCCTGGGTGGGCCTTGGGCGGTGCGGCAGCCGCGGTAAGCCTCGGCAGGGTCGCCGCGCGTCACGCCCCAGGAGGGCGATTGGATAGGCTCAAACCCAAGCCCCGGCTAGGGCCGCCCGATGCCGCGCCTGCGCGCCGTCTGGGCCGTCGCCCAGTTCTTCCTGACCATCGCCGCCGCAGGCTGGGGGCTCTACCTCCTTGCCACGACGCACGAGGCCGTCTGGGCCTCCGGCAACCTGGCCGCCGCCGTCTTCTTCCTCGTCACGGTGTTCCTCTTTGCCGCGAACCACCCGGACGGGCGCATCGTGGGCATGTTCGGCATCGCGATCTTCGTGGTGACGAACGCGCTCCTCATCGTCGCCCTGTTCCAGGACGGGGGCCTGCCCCGCCTCAGCATCAACGCCGACTGGACCAAGGCGCAGGTGGCGCTCCTCATGGCGGGCATGACGACCCTCGTCGCCATCCCCGAGGCGCTCCTCCTCCTGTTCGGGCATGGCCCGGCGCGCGGCCCCGGCGAGCCCCTGGCAGGGATGCCGCCGTCGTAGCGCCAAGCCTTTCAAGGCGGCCCCACGTCGCGCGCCCCATGGCGCGGGCGAAGTCTGCCGTGAAACCCAAGGGGGGCGCCCGCGCTGCTTCGCGCCGCATGACGTACAAGGACTCCGGCGTCGATATCCAGTGCTAGGACCGGGCCATCGACGCCCTGGCCGGCATGGTGAGCTTCGCCCGCAAGGGTTCGGCGCGCCCATCGGCCGCATCGGCCACTTCGCGGGCCTCGTCGGATTCGGCCCCGAGCACGCCCTTGTCCTGTGCACCGACGGTGTGGGCAGCAAGATCGAGGTCGCGAACGCGATGCGCAAGTGGGACACGGTCGGCATCGACTGCATGGCGATGAACGTGAACGACTGCATCTGTGTGGGCGCCGAGCCCCTGGCCTTCGTCGATTACCTCGCCGTGCAGGACCCCGACCCCGAGCTCGCGCGGCAGGTAGGCATCGGCCTGAACGAGGGCGCGCGGCAGTCGAACTGCAGCTTGATCGGTGGCGAGACGGCGAGCCTGCCGGGCATCGTGAAGGGCTTCGACCTCGCCGGCACCTGCATGGGGCACGTGCGCCGCGACGGCATCGTGGACGGCACCCGCATCACGCCGGGCGACGCCGTGATCGGGCTCGCCTCCACGGGCATCCACTCCAACGGCTACTCGCTGGCCCGCCGCGCCTTCGAGGAGAACGGCCAGACCTACCTCAAGCCGTGGCCCTGGCCGGACCGCGAGCACAAGGGAAAACGCGTGGGCGACGTCCTCCTCGAGCCGACGCGGATCTACGTGCGCGAGGTCCTGTCGCTCCTCCGCTCCGGCATCCGCGTGCACGGCCTTTCCCACGTGACGGGCTCGGGTCTCCGCAAGGTCCGGCGCGCGAACCAGGGTGTGCGCTACGACATCACCGACCCGCTCCCCGTGCCCTCCGTCTTCCGGCGCATCCAGGACCTGGGCGGTGTCGATGACCACGAGATGTACGGGACCTTCAACATGGGGATGGGTTTCGCCGTCATGGTGCCGCAGGCCGACGCCAAGCGGGCCGTGGCGCATTTGCGCAAACTCGTGGACTACGACGTGAAGGTCGTGGGCATGGTCGCGAAAGGGACGGGCGTGCATCACCCGGTGGGCGGCGTCCACTAGCGCGGCCTGGGCCCAACCACCGATTGCACCGACGCAGACTCGGTCCGGCGAAATCGGAGTATTGGAGTTAGCGGCGCACGAGGCGGACACCCGTGCGGTCCACGCCGGTCCGGATGACCTGCCCGGCCCGCCGCAGAACGCGCTCCGCCTCATCCAACTCACCCGGCGCACCGGTCGCCCACAGGTTCGAGCCAAGCATCGCCTGCCCCCATTGGACTCCGGGCGGCAGCCGCCTGCCCAGGTCCGCCAGCGCCGTCGGCATGAGGCCGAGCTCGCGGCTGAAGCGCGCCGACTCCTCTAGGATCGCCGGCCAGGCGCGGGGGCGGCCGGCGGCCACGATGCGGTCCACGGCGGCGTCGCCAAGGCGCCTTGTGGTCGCCTGCCACGCCGGGTCGCGGATGATGCCTGAAGTCGGGATGGGGTCGCCCGCCACGGCGAAGAGGAACGCGGTGTCCGTCGGCGGATCGACGCGCACGACCTGGCCGTACGGCGGGATGCCGGGCTGGATGCGGATCTCGGCGCCGCCCGACCACGCCGCCACGGCGTCGCCCAGTCCCGTCCCCGACTCCACTTCGGCGCCATGGGCGGCAGCGAGCGCCGCTTCGGGTTCCAAGCCGAGGACATTGGCGGCGGCAAGGCAGGCGGCAAGCGAGCCCGCCGCACTCATGCCGAAGCCCTGCCCGACGGGGAGGCCGAGGCGCAGGTCCACCTGCACGTGCCGGTCGGGGGCGAGGCGGTGCAGGGCAAGGCGTGTCGCGTTCGCGACGGCAGGGCGGCCCCCGATGCTGATGGAGGTTTCCGAGGCCGCCTCCACCACGGCGGTGGCGCCGAGCTCGACGCTCCAGCCGGCACCGCGCGATCCCTTCGCCTCGACATTGGCCGCTTCGTCGTGGACGGCAAACAGCCCCGAGACGTGGCCGGGGGCGAAGGCCGCGACGGTCACTTGCGCCCCTTTGGCGGCCCTTTCCGCGCGGCCGAAGACTTCGCGACCTCGGCCACGATGGCCGCGAGCACGGTCGCCTTGTCGCCGGAGAACCTGGTCGCCGACTTGGGGCCGACGAGGTGCGCCGTGGTCCTCGGTGAGCCGAAGGAGTCGGTGAGGTTCGCGACGACGAACTGCGCCTTGTGCACCTTCAGCCGGTCGCGGGCTTGCCGAAGGAGCCGCTTCGGGTCCGATTCGGCCTTGAAGGCCACAAGGAGCGCCTGCGGGGCCTTGCGGCGGACGTCCGCGATGACCTTCGACGTTGGTTCGAGGTGGAGGTCGAGGCTGCGCTTGCCGCTTGCGATCTTCTCCTTCGCTGGTTTGCCTGCGTAGTCGCCGATGGCGGCTGGCATCCAGACTTGGCCGTAGCCGGAGAGGTCGCTGGCGCGCACGAGGTCGAGGAGGTGCGCTGGCTGCCGCTCGCGGAGGCGCCGCGGCTGCTCGCGTACAAGGGAGAGCGGGAGATGGCGGAGCGCGCGCTGGCCGTGCTGCAGGACGCCGCCTATGATTGAGCCGCCGCAGGCGGTCTCCGTG
>JBHEMF010000205.1:0-3379 GCA_046352665.1 Thermoplasmatota archaeon | reverse complement strand
CGGCGTCCTTCCCCGCGGCCCTCGCCATTGCACGGCACCTACTGCGGTGGCGCGTGCTCGGCTTGCCACGCCCTCGCTCTCGCCCCTCGCCTGGGCTCGGGGCCTCGCGCTCGCCCCGACGGGGAAGACACCCACGCGCAGTTGCCTCGTGTCCGATTCGAAATTCAGGGCCAGATGGGGCACGTCGCCGTCGTCGGAACGGACGTGGCCCGGGCACCACTCGCGCAGGAAACACGTTCTTTGGAACTCTTTGGCACTCCGCTTTTTCCCGTCTTTTCCGGCCTTGTGCACCACCTCCATCGCTTCCACTCGAAGCGTCCCTCCTGATGCTTTCTGGGGCCTCCCGCGGCCGCTCCTGTTGCCATGCGATTTCCAGGAGGAGACTTATAAAATCCTGAGCGCAGAAAATGGGCGTCCTCCCCTCCTGGCGTTCTCCTGTCGAAGTTCGGCAAGGTTATACCGGCACAATCAGGATGCCCTCCTGAGGGGACCCTCACCATGCCTTACGAACACAAGACCGGCAAAGGAAGCTACATCCTGCACACGCGCGCCGTGGAACTGAAGGGCGGCCGCAAGCAGGTCATCTACTTCTTCTGCAAGAAAGGCAACAAGCCGAAGTCCGGCAAGGCCTGCGACATGCCCACCGGCAAGAAGGTCGGCGTGAACCAGCGCACGGGTCTCCCGTTCCTCGCCAACTCCGGCAAGAAGTAAGGCTGGATCCCGGCTTTTCCTCCTCCCTTCTGCCCTTCTTCTCCTTCCCGTTCCCTTTCGTCTTCCTGCCCGTTTCCAGCGTGAGTCGCGGCCGTTTTCCGCCTCCTGGCACCCTCCTGTCGTTTTTCGGCAGGGTTATAGGAGGGCTCCAGGGATGGCCCTCCTGGGGAGACACCTCACCATGCCATACGAACACAAGACCAGCAAAGGCACGTACACGCTGCACACCCGCGCCGTCGAACTGAAGGGCGGCCGCAAGCAGACCATCTACTTCTTCGCGAAGAAGGGCAACAAGCCGGCCTCCGGCAAGCCCTGCGACATGCCCACGGGCAAGAAGGTCGGCATCAACCAGCGCACCGGCCTGCCGTTCCTCGCGAACTCCTCGACCCCGATCAAGAAGTAAGCCCGCCTCACGGCGTCGGCGACTTCGACTCCTCTCCCTCTCCTTCTTTCTTTTTGCTCCGCTCCCGCACCAGCGTGCGGGCGACGCGCCAACCGATGAGGACGGCAAGCAGGCTGATGGGCGTCAGGAGCACCACGGCCCAGCCCAGACCGGGGAATTGCAGGATCCAGGCGAACGCGAGCACGGTGGCGGAGAAGAGCGCAACCAGGATGACGGCGCGCACGAAACCGAACGCGAGCCCGAGTCCGACAAGTAGGACCGGCAGCGCCAGGAGGAACAGTCTCCAGAGCTCGTCGCGGCCGATGAGGAGCCGCGCCATGAGGACGGCCACGAGGAACACGGCGACGACGGCCGCCACGAGCCGGCCCCCGCCGCGTTGTGCCATGGCCTTGCCACGGCGGCGAGCGCGATGAAGGTTGCCGCGGAAGCCTTACCCGCCACGGCCGCCTCGACCCGGCATGGACAACGCCCCGCTGCGCGCCAGTGGCTTCGTCTCGGGCGGCCTCTTCATCGGGGTCTGGCTCTACCTCGCCATCTTCCGCCTCCCGACGGAGTGGGACCTGCACATCAACGACGGCCTCTGGGTCTTCTGGGGCTTCGTCGGCCTCGCCATCGCGGGCGGACTCTTTGCCAGCCGTGTGGTGAACGCGAACGTCCGCATCGCGGTCTGGGTCACCCTCGGCATCGCGACGGGCATGCTGATCGGTGCTGCGGTCTTCAGCCGCATCGGCGAATCCGTGGCTGCCCTCTTCACGGCGGGCGGCGGCGCCATCATCGTGGCGTCCCTGCCCTCGATGCAGCCGGATTGGAGGCCCGTCGAGGAACCGGAGCAGACCGAGCCCAGCCGCGCCAAACGCTCCACCTAGCCGAAACGGTCATCATCCCGCAGGCCTGGGCGGAGCCCGACCCCCTCGCCCCAGCGCGGCCGACGGTAGTCCGCAAGGACGGCTGAGGAAGGTCCCCACACTTCGCCGCAAGGCGTCAAACGGGCCGGCAGAAGCCGGTGCCTGGAGACGGGCAGGGACGGGCGCAGAGACGACACAGCCGGCGGGGAGGGTGAAGGGCGTTGGCCCGGACGTTCCTGCCGGAGTTGCTGAAACGTGCCACGGCCCCCCGGGGTGCAAGTCCCCGTGACGCGCAGTCGGATGCCGCAAGCCTTCCACCCGCGAGGGTGGCGGGGGAACAGAATGGGGCCTACTCGGGGCTGGGGGGTCGCTCTGCTGAGCGACCCCGCTCCTCGCAAGACCCCATCCATCCCTCGCTGCGCTCGGGGCGGCGTGAGCGAGTTGCGGCCGGCTGCCGCCGAGAATAGGGCCCGCTCGGGGCTCGGGGGGTCAACGGCGCGCTTCGCGATCGGCGGCGCCCGCTGTCGCCGCCCAAAGTCCAATTGCCGTCCGGCGCTGCCCGGCCTGGGATGAAGGACGCCCTGCACGCATTCTACCACCGGCACCGCATCGTGCGGCCCCGGACGCGGCCGGCGCGCCCCGACGAGCCGGTCGAGCTCGTGGTCTTCGACATGGACGGTGTGCTCATCGACGTGGGCTCGTCCTGGGTGATGGTGCACAAGGCGTTCGGCGTCTCCAACGAGACGAGCCTGCGCGCGTACCTGAACGGCGAGTTCGACGACGCGGAATTCATCAAGCGGGACGCCGCCCTCTGGCTGCGGCAGAAGCCGAAGCTCCGCCGCGCCGACTTCGAGGCCATCTTCGCCGTGCCGCCGTTCATGCCGGGCGTCGAGCGCACACTTGAGGCGTTGCATGCGGACGGTATCGCCACGGCCATCGTCTCCGGCGGCGTGGACGTGATGGCCGAGAACGTGGCGCGGCGCCTCGGCATCCCGCGCGTGGCCGCCAACGGCTTCGTTTACGACGCCGACGGCCATATCACGGGCGAGGGGGTCGTGCGCACGCCGCTCAACGACAAGGCCAAGCCCCTCCTGGAATTCGCCCGCGGCATGGGCGTCCCGTTGGAGCGGGTCCTTGCCATCGGCAACTCGCTGCCCGACGTCGCCATGTTCGACGTCTCCGGCCGCAGCATCGCGTTCCACCCGGAAGACGACTACGCGCGCGAGCACGCGACGTGGGTCGTCGAGGACGGACCGCTGGACCAGGTCCTCGCCCTCATCCCGCGCTAGGCTTCAGCCGCCAGGCCCGGGTGGCGGCGGAGGCGGCGGATTCGGCGGCGGCCTGTTCTCGGGCTCGGTCGGCAGCGTCACACCGTCACCGGAAGCGGTGACGCTGCGCGAGCATGCGTCGTTCGTGGAGC
>JBHEMF010000204.1:0-3383 GCA_046352665.1 Thermoplasmatota archaeon | reverse complement strand
TGGCGACCTTAGGCTTCGCGTGAGCCAGCACGCGCTCTCACGCGAACTACAACGATCTGGACGGAGGAGAAATCATGCGAGGCAAGAGTCTTCTTGGCGCAGCGCTCGCTGCGCTTTCGCTGCAGGCGGCCGCCCAGGCCCGTGTGCCAACCGAGGGCGAAGACGATGCTCACGGACCAGGCGGCGAAGACCGCGATGCCAGCCCAGCGCAGCGCGTTGGGGATGTTCCCGTACGCGAAGGCGGCGGCGAGCCCCCATGGCAGCGAAGCGAAGGAGATCGCCTCCGTGATGTCCTGCCACGAGCGACGGTCGATGTACGAGCTGTACGAGTCCGACGTGTGCGCGAACAGGTAGAACGGCAGCGTGGCGGCGGCAAGCGTGCCGACGGTGGCCCAGGCCGCCCAGAGGACGCGCGGCTCCTTGCGGAAGGCGGCTTCGGCAGCGAGGCATTGCACGGCAGCCAGTGCGGCAAACAGCAGGAGCGCCTGCGTCTCCCAGCCGGAACGGAGGTCCCATGCCTGGGTCACCGCATCGACGTGCAGCATGAGGCCGTACACGAAGAGGGCGACTGCAGCGGGCAGGAAGGCGCGGTACCCCGCCGTGAAGTAGGCGGCGACCGTCATGACCCAGCCGAAGAGCAGGATGAGGCCGGCAGGCGCCGCGTTGTCTCCGGACGGCCCGAAGACGATGGCGCCGAGGACGAGGACGCCGGCGATGGCGACGAGCCCCACAAGGGACCAGAGGACGCCGACGTGGATGGCGCGCAGCTTGGGGGGAACGTAGCGCAGCCTTTCGCGCAGCGGCATGCGGGTGGACTCGCGCGGCAGGCCGTAGAACGGGGCGCCGAACGGCGCGGGATAGCCTGGCCGGGCGGTGACGGCGGGGGCCGCGGCGGTGGCGCCTGCGCTGCGTCCCATGCTCATGGCGAAGCCGATCGCCACGACGATCCCCAAGAGGCCGAGCACCGGCAGGAAACCGAACACGGGACCACGGCCCAGACCAAAGCCGAGGACCGCCAGGAGGACCACGACGCCGACGGCGCCTCCGACCAGGGGAAACCAGTTCGCCGTCTGCGGGACTGCAGGCGGCGGGGCCGTGGCGGGCGGTGCGGCATCCATGCTCAGGCCGCCTTCGCCGCGATCCATTCGGTCTTGAAGCACTCCGCGAGCACGTCGTCGTCCTCCTTCCTGGGCAGGACCGAGTCGAGGTAGGACTGGTAGGCGCCGGGGCCTTGCCAGTCGCGGCCATCGACGGTGAACTCGCCGCCGGCGTAGGCGCCGATGGCACGGTGGAACCTCACGTCGGGGACGACCAGGCGGGGCTCGCCGTCTGGGACGGACTTGTTGATGATATCGACCTCGCGCACGATCTCCTGGCGGTAGAGCTCGCGCGCCTCCTGGTTGAGGAGCCGCTTGTCCACGGGGTTGGGGTTCTCCTCCTCGTCGTAGCGGCCCTTCAGGCCCCAGACGTAGGCCCATTCGGAGCTCGTGCTGCCGTCCTTGCCGAAGAGGTCGAAGGCCGTGGGGATCCAGCGGTTGAAGGCGCGCTGCAGCACGGGCAGCGGGACCACGCCCTGCTTCACGATGCGGCGCAGCCCGTTGGAGCCGGTGCCGAGGTGGAACGACTCCTCCTTCAGCATCGGCCCCATGGAGGCGGCAAGCGGCTTGAAGGCCGACGTGGAGAGCATCTTGAGCTGGTACTTGCCGTCGCGGTCCACGAACTGCGTGAAGACGAAGAAGTCCAGCCAGTTCTTGGTCGGCTCGTTGAAGGAGCCGAGGAGGCGGCTGCCTTCGTTGGCGTTGCGCTCGAGGAGTTTCTGCGCCTCGCGCGCACCCGCGGGCCCGAAGTGCTCCATGAGGAGATGGCACATCTGCCAGCCGTGGCGTTGCTCCTCCGCCATGATGCGCAGGGCCGACTTGCGGTCGTACTCCGTCGGCGCCGACGCGAGGAGGTGGCGCTGCTGCTCGACGGAGGCGAACTCCGTGTCGCCTTGCACCGTGATGAGGTGGAGGAGCGCGTCGCGGATGTTCTGGTGCGGAATCTGGAGCTGCCGTTCCCATTTGGGGCGGCCCTTGTAGTCGCCGAACTGGATCTCCGGCTTCACGTTGTCGAAGTCGTACTTCGCCTCGAACCGGTAGTCGCCCAGCCAGTGCGTGTCGAAGCCGACCTTCTTCTGCCAGCCCTGGAAGTTGGCGACCCAGTCGTCGAAAGTGGTCGGAAGCGCCATGGACGGTCCTAGGGGCCGGGACTTATGAGGGGTGCGGTGGCCTAGGCCTTGCGGCGGCGTGCGGCGAGTGCGAGTGCCACGGCGGCGACGGCGAGCAGGAAGGCAGGGGCCGGCGTGGATTTCGCGTCCTCGGCCTTCGCCGCGTCGCGGGCCGCGTCGGTGCCGGCAGGGTCCAGCGGCGGCTCCACGTCCACGATGGGCTCGCCCGTCTGGTTGGACAGTGTGGCGTTGGTCGCAAGCGTCACGGTCACGGGCGGCGGCCCCGGCGTGCCGGGGAAGACTTCCCAGCGCACGACCGGGTCGTTGGGGAGGTTGGCCGTGTCGTAGTCGAAGAACTGCGGGTTGCGCGGGCGGTCTTCGCTGCGGATGCCCCATTCGGGGCCGCCCCAGCCGTCCAGGTCGCCCAGTGCCGCGGCGCGGTACGTCGAGTACTTGGGGCCGGCGCCGGACGGACGCAGTTGGTACGTGACCACGGGGTTCCCAGTCTCGCCAGCCATGAGGTATCCCGTCACGGTGGCGTTGTTGAGGTCGGCGGTCCGGTAGTCCCCGGTGACGCCGGGGGCCTGCACGACGAAGAGGTCCTGGCCGCCCTTCCCTGTGACGTCGTCGAGGACGTTCATCCCCCAGACGTCATGGTAGGTCTGCCTCCAAGCCTCGGCGCCGGTCGAGCCGTCAAGGACCTGGACGGTGGGGGCCACGACGGCGGAGCCGAAGTAGGATTGGTACGGCGCGGTGTCCGCGATCACGACGTCGGGCACGCCGTCGCCGGTCCAGTCCGCCATGCCGCCTGGGGTGAACGGCTCGGTCTGCATGTTGAGCGGGTAGGTGGCGAGGTCGAGCGGGATGCTCCAGAGCGTGGAGAGATCCTTCGTCATGGCCCCGAGGGTGGCGCCGGACGTGCCAGCGACGACGCTGGTCGCCACATCGACGGCGAGCATCTCCGCGCCGCCGTCGCCATTCACGTCGCCGAAAGGCAGCAGGATCAGAAGCTCGTCCTTGATGTCCTTCGCGGCGATCGTGGCGCCGTCGTAGCGGCGCAGCGGGACGGCGGCGGCCTGGTAGCCGCGGCGCAGCTCCTGGGCGGTGATGGCGAAGCCCTGGCTACGCACGCGCAGGATCTCGGCGCGGAGCGCGCGCTTGTCGGTCACCGTGAAGT
>JBHEMF010000203.1:0-3394 GCA_046352665.1 Thermoplasmatota archaeon | reverse complement strand
GTGTGCGCTGGGCCCGCGTGAGTTGCCGGTGCGACCGGATCTCCTCAAGGAAGTGCTCACGCTCGTTGGCGGTCACGAAGCCGTCGTGCATGATGGTGCGAAGGCGGCGCACCATGCCGTGCGGCAGGAAGTCGAAGCCGGCGTCCAGCGCGTTGAGTCGCAGGTCGCGCACCATCTCCTCCAACCGCCGGTCGAGGAACGCCATCTGCGCCTCGTCGAGCCGGTGGTCGAGGAAGTACATGTGCCAGTCGCGTTTGCGCCGGGCCAACGCGGTCTCGCAGACGTCGGGCTGGTCCTTGAGCTGCGCGTACAGCCGCTCGATGGCGTTCAGCTCCTCATGCACGATGCCGCGCCGGCGACGGACGCGGACGACGCCCAGGATCGCGCCGACCGCGGTCACGGCGAGGCCGATCACGAAGAACGTCGTGTTCTGGTACTCGCCGGAGAAGGCCTGCTGCAGCGGATTGAGGGGCTGCTCGGGCGCCGCCACATGCCAGGTCACGAACTGGCTGCCGGTCTGGTTCGCGGCATTGCGCGCCTGCAAGCGCACCTCGTAGTCGCCTGCTGCGGCGTACGTGTGCGTGAACGCGTCCGAGGCCTGCCATGGGCTTGCGGCCCCGTCGCCCCAGACCACGCGGTATCCCGTCGTGGGGCCCAAGACCCCGGCGTCGGAGCCGAGCGTCACGTGCAGCGCCTTCTCCGCCAATGCGGTCGGCGGTGATGCGGCGGGACGCGGCGAGGCGCCTGTCTGGCCCATGACGAGCAGGCGGCCATGGCCATCGAACATCGCGAGTGCGCCGCCGCCAAGGCCGAACCAGTGGCTGTCGTTCAGCTTCGTCACGTTGGCCGTCCAGAGCACGGGCAGGGTCGCAGGGCTGCCTGAAGCGGCTGGGTGGCGAGTGTCGAAGGCGTGCAGGTGCCAGCAGGTGACGGACTGCGCGTCCTTGGCCGGCATGGCGCTTGCGAGGAACAGGGTGCCGTCCACCAATAGCGGTGCGCCGAAGGTCCAGATCTCGCCGGCGCCGAGGGCGAAGGGCTGCCAGACGTAGCCGTGCGTGAAGGTGTCGATGGCGTACAGGTTCTGGGTCGTGCGCACGAAGAGGACGGAGCCGTTGATGGCCATGCCCACGCCGAAGTCGAAGCCGTAGGAGTCTTGGTTGTGGATGTCGAAGCGCGGCGGGGATTCCACTCCAGTGTTCGGGTTCATGGCCGCCATCTGCCCGCCAAACGGCGTGAAGACGACGTGTTCGTTGCCGACCACCATGGACGCGTCCTCGCTGCAGCGGCCCAGCATGTCCGTGGAGTAGCCCTGGGTGACGGAGTAGGCCCTGATGCAAGAGGGGTCCGCCTTGGTCCAGAGAAGCTTGCCGCCCGCGACCGCCCACAGGGTCGGCTGCAGGTACCCCATCGCACCCGGGTCCACCTGATCGACGCCGCCCACCCCGACGTTGGCGCCGCCGCAATGGGTCATGGGATCGGGCAGGCCCCCGACGCTGACCGGGCAGAGGCCTTCCGTCTCTTCGAAGGTCTTGAGGAACAGCACGCCGGCCACGAGGTTCAGGCCCCAGAAACTGCTGCGTGGGCTCACCGCCCCCAGATCCTGCGGCAGGCCGTCGGGGCGGAGGTTGCCGGATTGCGTCTTGTCCCAAGTCCAAAGAGGTTGCCCCGACGCTTTGGCGTAGGCCGTGATGAAGACGTGGCGGGCCCGGTTGGCGCCAACGGTGACCGTGAGGTTCTGGCCGGAGACGGACTGGCGCCCGCCGATGTAGGAGACGTTCTGGCAGGCGACGTACAGGTTGCGCGCATCGTCGGCGGTGTAGCACCAGTCGTAGTACAGGGTCCCCGCGAACGACGGCAGCGGTTTCTCCCACATGGGTTTGCCCTGCAGCGTGAAACCGAGGACTTTCTGGGCTTGGCCGGCGACGACGTAGATGCCGTTCTCGTCGGCCGCGAATTTCGGGTACGGTCCGGGCTGTGCGACTTTCGCCAGGACCTGCACGACGCCGTCGTCCATCCCGACGCGGTACAGGGTCGCCTCCGCCGTGTCGAACCAACAATCCTGGGGGCACAACAGCATGTACAGGCTGCGGCCGATGATGATGGGCGATTCGCCGAAGTACGGGACACCCGGGATGTGGAGGGAAAGGGCAACGTCGTCGGCGGTCGGGCCGCCCGTCGCAACCGGTCCGCTGGGCTCGCTGGTCGCGGCAACGGAAGGCATCGGCAGGAGGAGCGCACCGCAAAGGATCGCGAGATTCCATGCCGCCGTCATGCCTTCCCGACCTCGTTGCCGGCATCACAAAGACGGCAGTATATCTCGTTTGGGTCGGGGCGGCGCGCGCAATCGTGGACGCGAGCCTGCGACAAGCCCCGCAGAAACTATAAGTCTCCCAGGGGAGTCGCTGCTTTTACCCTGGAGACTGGCCGGCCAGCCTCCTGGGCCTGAGTGTCCCCATGTCCGCATCCAAGGCGTGTCTGGCCATCCTCGTGTGCGCCCTTTTCTGGCCCACCTCCCCGACGGCGGCCGACGCCTCGACGGTGCGCTACGAACTCCACATCGCCTGCCCGGCGGCCAACGGCTTCACGTTCAGCACGGACACCAGCGTCTACGGCTGCCCGGTGCGCGCCGTGGACCAGGATGACATGATGGGGGACCCCTCCCTGGCCGTTGACCCGTTGGAGCCGAAGAACCTCATCATCGGCAGCCTGCACGGGGGCGTAAGCGGTGGCGGCTCGGCGGGTGTCTCGACGGGAAGCTCCGCCAGTTGCGACCCCGGCCCCAGCCAGAAGAGCCGTTGCGGACAGATCTTCACGACCTTCACGTCACAGGACGCCGGCGCCTACTGGACCGACAACCCGTACTTCCCGCCCAAGGGCGTCGAAGGCGCGTACGGGGAACATCCGCAAGTCACGATCGACCCATACGGCCACGTCTTCGTGGGCTCACTGTACGCCGTCCCGACGGGCAACGCCTTCCGCTTCGTCATCGGCGCGCAGAAGTTCGACAGCCTCGGCACCATCAACGACCAGCAGAGCAACGGCCGAACGGGCGGGACCTACAACCTCGACTACATCGACCCCGTGTACAAGGGCGGCGCCATCGGGCAGTTCTGGTTCCTCTTCAACCCCGTCACGGACAACATGACGATGGTCTGGTACGAGACACCGGGCAAACTCAACAACCTCACGGCACCGCCAGCGCCGAACTGCATCGTCGGCCCGCCCGCCCCCTGCATCCCGCCGCCTGCCGCGAAGCCGCGCCCCGCCGAACCGACCGCCCCGTCGCCGCCCGGCACGATGTACCCGGTGACGGTGCGCAGCGTGTCGGCGGCCAGCGCGGGCACGGGCACGGCGGCCTGGTAGGCGATCTCCTCCAGGTCGGTCGTCTCGATGC
>JBHEMF010000202.1:0-3404 GCA_046352665.1 Thermoplasmatota archaeon | reverse complement strand
TGGTATGTCTGCTTACACCTTTTCTTTTCTCGCAAAACCAGAGCAGCAAGCCTAAACCGCGGGTTGTGGTGATCGGCGTCAACGGCATGGAACTGGAGAACCTGGCCTCCAAGTGACTCAGGTCCGTGACTCCAGGGGGGAGTGACTCCGTTCGCCCGACGCTTTGACCCTCCCCTGGCGGCCCTATAAGAATCAGCGGGGACAAGCGTATAGCGTCGCCCAGAAGGACGGGAGGGCATGGCCCTGTCGGCCTCTTACGGCAGTCCGGGCGCCGCGCCCCATCTGTCTTGGTGGGCCCGCGCACGGCAGGCGCTCCCCGAAGGCCTGGAACTGCCGCGCAAGACGTGGGAGTCCCGCCATCGCACCATCCTCTGGGTGATCGCCGGCCAAGCCATCGCGTTGCTCGCGTTCGGCCTTTACCAAGGCGTCGCGGCCCCGCTGGTCGTCGGTGAATGCTCCGCCATCCTGCTCCTCGGCGCCCTTGCCTGGGCGCCCGTCCTCGGACGGAAGTTCCGCAGCGCCACCGCGGCGCTGGCCTGTGTGGCCACCTCGTCGGTCCTGACCCAATTCTCCGGCGGCTACATCGAGGCCCACTTCCATTTCTTCGTCATGGTCGCCCTCGTGGCGCTCTACCAGGACTGGGTGCCTTTCCTCGTGGCCGTCCTGTACGTCGTCGTGGACCACGGGGCCGTCGGGACGATCGCGCCGCAATGGGTCTACAACCACCCGGACGCCATCAGCCATCCCTGGAAATGGGCCGTCATCCATGCCGTGATGGTGCTCGGCGAGTGCGCCGCCCTCCTCGCTTTCTGGGGAGGCGCCGAGCAGGCGCGCGCCCGCAGTGACTTGGTCCTCGACTCGGCCGGGGACAGCATCCTGGGCCTGGACCTCGACCGCCGCATCACGTTCGCCAACCCCTCGGCCGCCGCGATGCTTGGCCGGGAAAGCGACGACGTCGTGGGCCGGCCGATCGAGTCCGTCCTGGTGGATCCGCAAGGCGGCGTCGTGGACCTCCGGCAGGCCTGGACGTCGCTGCCCGGCACGCGCCGCAAGATCGCCGAGGGCCGTGCGCTACCGAGGGATGCCGCCAGCGTCACCGTCGAATGGATGGCAGCGCCCATCGTCCGGTCCGGCGCCCGCATCGGCGACGTCGTGACGATGCGCGACATCACGCAGCGCAAGCAGGCCGAGCAGGCACTGGAGCGCTCGAACCGCGACCTGCAGCAGTTCGCCTACGTCGCGTCGCACGACCTGCAGGAGCCGCTGCGCAAGGTGGCGAGCTTCTGCCAGCTGCTGGAGCGGCGCTACGCCGGCAAGCTCGACGAGCGCGCCGACCAGTACATCGGGTTCGCCGTCGACGGCGCGCAGCGGATGCGCACGCTGATCGAGGACCTCCTCGCCTACTCGCGCGTGGCAAGCCGCGCCCGGCCCGCCGCGGCGACGGACACGACGGTGCTCCTGCGCGAAGTGGTGCAGAGCCTGCGCGTCCCCATCGAGGAGGCGCAGGCGGAGGTGACGTTCGGCGACATGCCAGTCGTCGCGGCCGACCGGTCGCAGCTCGGGCAAGTCCTGCAGAACCTCGTCGCCAACGCCGTGAAGTTCCGTGGCAAAGGCACGCCGCACGTCCGCGTCGAGGGCATCCGCGAAGGGCCCGCGTGGCACTTCACGGTCGCCGACGACGGCATCGGCATCGACATGGCGCACGCGACCCGGCTGTTCCAGATCTTCCAGCGCCTGCACCGCGACGAGTACCCCGGCACCGGCATCGGGCTTGCCATCTGCAAGAAGATCGTGGAGCGCCACGGCGGCCGCATCTGGATCGAGTCCACGCCCGGCCACGGTGCCACGTTCCACTTCACGCTCCCCGTGGTCCCCGTCGCCGACGCCGCCGGCCCCGCGGAACCCGAGGTCGCGGTCGTGAGCGTCCGGCCGCCGCCCCAAACCCTGTCCGTCCCCGCACGAGGTGCACAATGACCACACGACTCGAGACCCGCGAGACCGGCCCGCCCTGGACCGCAACGAAGCCCATCGGCATCCTCCTCGTCGAGGACAACCCGGGCGACGTCCGCCTCACCCAGGAAGCGCTGCGCGCCGGAAAGGTGCTGAACAGCCTCACCGTCGTCCGCGACGGCGTCGAGGCGATGGCGTTCCTCCGGCGCGAAGGGACCTACCGCGGCGCACCCCGCCCCGACCTCATCCTCCTCGACCTGAACCTGCCGCGGATGGACGGCACGCAGGTGCTGGACCAGGTGAAGCGCGACGCAGCACTCGCCGTGATCCCCATCGTGATCCTCACCTCGTCGAAGGCCGAGGAGGACATCGTGCGGTCCTACCACCTGCACGCCAATTCGTACATCACGAAGCCCGTCGAGCTTGCGCGCTTCATGGAGGTCGTGCGCACCATCGGCGACTACTGGCTGAACATCGTGAAGCTGCCGTCGCGAGGGGAAACGTGACGAGCCCGCTGCGCATCCTCGTCGTGGAGGACAACCCCGGCGACGTCCGGCTCGTGCAGGAGACCCTGAAGCAGGACCAGCGCTGGCCGTTCGAGCTCGTGGCCGAGGGCCGCCTCGCCGACGGCCTGGCACGGCTGCGCACGGAGCGCTTCGACCTCGTCCTCCTCGACCTCGGCCTCCCCGACGCGAAGGGGCTGCAGGCCTTCGAGGACGTGCAGGGCGCGGCACCGGCCATCCCCGTCGTGGTCCTCACGGGCTCCGACGACCAGGACGTGGCCGTGCAGGCCATCCACGAAGGGGCGCAGGACTACCTCGTGAAGGGCCTCGTGGACGGCGACCGGCTGTGGCGCGCCATCCGCTACGGCATCGAGCGCAAGAAGTCCGAGGAGGCGCAGCGCATAGCGTACGAGCGCCTCGGCCAGATCGAGATGCTGAAGGTCTAGAAACAGTTCAAGCTCAAGCTCATCAGCGAGGCCACACACGAGCTCAACACCCCGCTTACACCCCTCAAGATCCAGCTCCACATGCTGAAGGCCGGCAACTTCGGCGCCCTGAACGCGCAGCAGGAGAAGGCCGTGAACGTCCTCGACCGCAACCTCGACCGGCTGCGGGCACTCCTCTCCGACCTCCTCGACGTCGCGCGGCTGCAGAACGGCCGCCTCGTGCTGCGCACCGAACCCCTCGACCTCGCAGCCGTCGTACGCGACGCCGTGGAGACGTTCGAGGCGGCGATGCGCGGCGTCGGCATCCGCCTGGAGCTCGAGGCGCCGGAGACGCTGCCGGCCGTGGCCGACAGCCACCGCGTCACCCAGGTCGTCGTGAACTTCCTCAGCAACGCCCTCAAGTTCACGCCGCCCGGCGGCTCGGTGACGATCGAGGCAGGAACAGGCGCGGGCGGCGGCGCCACCGTGCGCGTGCGCGACACGGGTTTGGGCATGACCGGCGAAG
>JBHEMF010000201.1:0-3423 GCA_046352665.1 Thermoplasmatota archaeon | reverse complement strand
CGTCGTCCGGGCCCTTCGCAGCCTTCGCCACGCCCGCGGCAGCGGCTGGCCGGAGATAAAGCCGGGCTGCTTCAGATCGGCAGGAAGACCGGGTTCAGGGCATAGCGGGCGTACTTGTGGTCGAGCCGGCGGATGGAGGCGCGGCAGTCGTGCGCCGCCTCCCAGGGCCGTGCCGCAGCGGAACCGCGCGGGCCTCCGCCAGCTTCCAACCCGCGTCCCTTCCAGCGCAGCGCCATGCCGACATGGTGGCAGGCGCGCTCCAAGGCCATGCAGGCGCGCATGTCGCCTTCGCACGCCGCGGCGATCTGCCTATGGCACTCCTGCCGCGCCGCCTCGTAGTCCTGCTCCTCCGCCGCCCGCCCACCGCCGCGCACCGGCCACAAGTCGTGCGCCGTTCGGCAGGCCTCCTCGAGATCCTCCCGCTCTGGGCGCTGCCCCTCGTGGAGGGCGCCGGCCAAGCCTTCGAAGGCCTTCCCCAGGTTCTCGAAGTCGGCGGGTGCGCGTGTCGGGGTGCGGACTTTCGGACGCATGCGGATCGGAGCATCATGTGCCGGCCGCGGATTCATAAGGCGGGCGGCAAAGGGATAAGAACCGACGTGGCCGCCGCCCGTGTTCAAGTCTCGTGCGTCGTCTTCGTCTCAGCAGCGTGGCGTTGGCCCGCCTGTGGGCGCTGCCGCGGCGGTCCGCGCTCTGCGTCTTCCTCCTCCAGGCGGACCGGCTTCAGGTCCGAGTTGGCCGGCCCGGAGACGACTTTGCCCATCGCCGTGAAGCGGCTGCCGTGGCAGGGGCAGTCGAACGTGCCCTCGACGCCATTCCAGGCCACGATGCAGCCCAGGTGCGGGCAGACGGCGCTGCACGCGTGCAGGTCACCTTCTTCGTCGCGGTACACCGCCTTGGGATGCAGTCCGCGCAGGACGGCGCCTGTGCCGGCTGCGATCTGGGCCAACTCGGCAACGTCGTCCTTCTTGGCGTACTCGGCGTACTTGCCCACGAAGTCGGCGCCTTCCTTGGCAAGCGTCGCCAATCCGGAGATGGCTTTGCGGCCTGGCTCGTAGGTCTTCGCCCACGGGTTGGGTCGGCCGAGGAGGAGGTCGCGCGCCATGAGGCCGGCCAGGGTGCCGTGCGTCATGCCGTTGCCGGAGTCGCCCGTAACGAGGAAACTGGACTTGGCAGTCGGGTCCTGGCCGATGAAGGCGAGGTTGTCCACGGGCTCGAAGACCTGCCCTGACCAGGACCATTCCGGCGCGAAGCCGGGCACGCGCTGCCGCACCCAGTCTGCGAGGACGCCGAACGGGTCCGGCTCGCCTTCGTCCGGCTGGCCGGTCTTGTGGTCCTCGCCGCCCACGATGAGGACGTCGCGGTCCTTGCCTGGGTGCAGTCGGACGTAGTGGTATGGCGGGAAACTGCTCTTGGATTCGTGGTCGCCGGTGTCCCACCACAGGGCGCGCGGAACCGTGTCCTTGGGAACGCCGCCCGCAACCACGTAGGTCCGGAACGCGGCCTGCTTGGGATGCAGCGCGAGCTTGGTGTGCACCGGCGTGTTCGTGGCGAGGATCGTGTGCCTGGCCTGCACCTTGTGGCCGCGGGCCGTGAGCTCGCCTTCGCCAAAATCGGTGACGTGCGTGTCCGTGAAGATGCGGCCGCCGCCGGATTGGATGCGCTTGGCGAGGCCTGCGAGGTACCGAAGCGGGTGGAGCTGCAGTTGGTCGGGGAAGCGCAGCGCCGGTCCCGCCTCGAACGGCTCGGGAGCGCTCTCGACGCGCTCCACGGGCAGCCCGGCGCGCCTTGCAGCGGCCAGTTCCCGGTCGAGGCTGTCGGCCTCGTCGCTTGGGTGGCGCGACAGGTAGCCGTCCACGCGCGCCATGCCGCAGTCGAGCCGCTCCTCCTGCACGATGGAGGCCACGGCCTCGATGGCGGCGCGGTGGCTCTCGGCCGCCTTGCGCGCCCCCTCCTCGCCATGCTTGCGCTCCAAGACGTAGTAGCGGTCGTCGAGAGCGTACGTGAAGTGCGCCGTGGTCCGTCCCGTCTCGCCCGATCCAAGCGCCCCGTCCTCCAGCAGGACGACGTCCTGCCCCTCTTTCATGAGCAGGTATGCGGTCGTGACGCCAGCGATGCCGCCGCCCACGATCGCGACGTCCGCCGACTCGGCGCGTTCGAGCGGGGCCGTCACGATGGGGTCCATGCCGTCGAGCCAGTAACTCGTGCGGATGCCGGAGGTCCGTCTGCCTGCGCCCGGGACGGGGTCCGCGGCCATGCCTGCCCGAGCCTCCGACCCCCAGTCATGGTTCCTTTGGCGGCAAGGGCGCGTCGCCGCGCTGCCGCCGTGCAAGCGCCCAAGTCTGCCCGGCGCATGCCATGACTCCGGTGCGCCATGCCGACCAAGCAGACCACGAAGCGCAAGCCCAGCCACGCCGCGACCCGCGGCCGTCCCGCGCCCCGCTCTAAGGCGACGGCGCAGCCTGAGCTCGACCTCGCCCAGGTCGAGGAACTCCTCCTGCAGGCGCTGGAGACGGAGTTGGGCGGTGTCCAGGTGTACGAGAACGCGGTGGCGTGCGCCGAGAACCCGGACCTGCGGCGTGAGTGGCAGAAGTACCTGGACCAGACCCGCAACCACGTCGAGATCGTGACGGGCCTCTGCGACGAGCGGGGCATCGCGACGGACCAGGAGCCGCCAGGGCGCCTTGTGGTGCGCCACATCGGCGAGAGCCTCGTCGAGGCCATGCGGCAGGCCCGCTCGTCGGGCGGGCCCGGCGCTGCCCAGCTCGTCGCTGCCGAGTGCGTCGTCCTCGCAGAGAGCAAGGACCACCAGAACTGGGAGCTCCTCAAGGAGGTCGCGAAGGCGCTGCCGCCAGCGGAGGCCAAGCCGTTCAAGGAGGCCATCGACGAGGTCGAGGACGAGGAGGACGAGCACCTGTACCACACGATGGGCTGGGCGCGCGAGCTCTGGATCGAGTCGCTGGGTCTCCCTGCCGTGCTGCCGCCGCCCGAGGAGCGCCGTGACGTGAAGAGCGCCATCTCCGCGGCGCGCGCCAAGAAGGCCCGCACCACGATGCGCAAGGCGAAGTCGCGCAGCTGAACCGGTCGCGTACTAGCCTGGCGCCGGGCGGCGTCGGACGGGCGTCGGACCCCCGAAGTCCCCAGCCAGTTGCTTCCGGCGTCACCCCCCGCCCCCGAACGCCTGTCGGGCGCGCACGGACAACGAACCCTTCATCACCACCCGGGCGGTGCGGCTGCCGATGGTGCGCCTCGCCCCCTTCCGTGCCCTGCGGTACGAGGCGGCGCGCGTGGACCTCGCGCGGCCGGTGGTCACCACGTGCGGCTCCGGGATCACCGCGTCGGTACTCGCGCTGGCGCTGCACCGCGTGGGCCGCGACGACGTCGCGGTTCTCCTCCAGGAGAGAGGACACCCGCACCTTCTGCGCC
>JBHEMF010000200.1:0-3426 GCA_046352665.1 Thermoplasmatota archaeon | reverse complement strand
GTCCGGGCCCGCCACATTTTAATCACGCCGGCCCTCAATGATCCGCAGTCGATCGAACAAGCGCGAGTCAAAGCGGCGGCTTTGAAGCAGCAAGTCGAAGGCGCCGCCGCCCGGCGGTGTGGCGTGGAAGGACTTCGACGATGGCGAGGCACCCGGCCCCGCGCCGCAGAACGGCCACACGCGCAAAGGCACCGTCGTGGAAGTGCCGGACCCTGCACCTCGCGCCAAGGCCGCCGTGGAGGAGGGCGTGGAGGTCGTCTCGAAGGGCCCCAGCAAGTTCAGCATGGCGGACCTCGAGGTGCTGAAGGCCGCCATCAAGGTGAAGGGCGCCGGCACCGTCATCGACGGCATCAACCTCGACGAGGTGAAGTACGACGCCGAAGGCCTCGTCCCCATCGTGGCGCAGGACCGCCGCACCGGCGCCGTCCTCCAGCTCGGCTGGGGCAACAAGGAGACGCTCGAGCAGTCGCTCCGGAGCAAGGTCATGACCTACTGGAGCCGCGACCACAACAAGCCCGTCGAGAAGGGCGAAGGCTCCGGCCACGCCCAGCGCCTCGTGCAGATGCGCATCGACTGCGACAAGGACGCGATGCTCGCCCTCGTGGACCAGGACGGCCCCGCTTGCCACCTCGACAAAGGCACCTGCTGGCACGACGGCCGCACCGCCCCCGTCGCCACGTTCCTGGGCGAACTCGACCGCCAGATCGCGGAGGAGGCCAAGCACCCGCAGGCCGGCTCCGAGACGTCGAAACTCATGGCCGAGCCCCTCGCCGCCTTGAAGGCGTTCGTGCAGGACGCAAACGACGTCACGCGCGCCTTGCAAGGGAAGGCCGGCACGGCTCCCGTGGAGCAGGAGGCGGCGGACACGCTCTACCACTTGCTCGTGGCATGCCGCATGAAGGGCATCGGCATCGAGAAGATCGTGACGGAGCTCTTCGCCCGCGAGATCGCAGCCAGCATGGGCAAGTAGAGGGCAGGCGAGGTAGGGTTCTCCAGGTCTGCGGCTTCTGCCCTTGCACGTGCAAGCACGTGCATGCACGTGCAAACCCGGGCAAGCCCAAGCGGACAAGCTCCTTCCATGAATGGCTGAGCCCCTCGGGACCGGCCAACCTGCCCGCGCCCCCTGCAGACGTCACTTTGCGCCGACGGTCGCGATGAGGACGCCGGCGACGACCATGACGACGAGGTAGTAGCCGACGTTGATGCCGAAGAGCTTCCAGCTGCGGTGCTCGAACGCCACGAGGTTGAGGTGGACGGGGACGAAGAAGCCGAGCCAAGTGAAGAGGCCGCCCATGACGCCGTCCATGAGGCCGAGCTTGTAGCCCGCCATGCCGCCCGTCATCTGGTTGCGGTAGGCGTCCTCGTACACCATCATGTTGTGGGCATAGACGAACATGAGAAGCACTACACCGACCAGCATGAGGCCCATGGACTTCGCCATGGCGCCCGGAGGCGGCCTTTGCGTCATATCGACCTTCAGCTCGCGCGCCCAGGCCTTCCCCGTCGGGAACCAGTTGGCGTACCAGACGAAACCTATCACGATGTTGGAGACGATCGCGAGGGCGAAGCCGAGCCAGTTGAACGTCGAGAAGTCCATCGCTGCGGGGTCCATGGTGTCACGTGCCGTGAGGCACGGGGAACTCGGCCTGCGGATATTCAAGGGCGGCAGGTTGGATCGCGGCCGTTTCACGTGGAGTTCAGGCCGCAGCAAGGTCCGTCTGCCCACTGAACCCACTGAACCCACTGAAGGCGAAGCGTCTGGCTGCGTTCACCGTGTTCACCGCGCAAGTCGGTCGCGAGCGTCGTGAATCGCCACGGTTCAGTGTTTTCAGTGTCTTCAGTGGGCCCGCCTCGGGGCGGCGCGGAACAGCGATGTAACCCGCCATCACCTCCATATCCCTCCTCCCCGTCGCCGCGTCCAGTGGCCGACAAGCCCGCCATCCTGCAGGACTCGCGCTTCACCGTCGAGGAGGGCATCGGCTACCGTGCGGCCCGCACCGGCGCCATCTGGATGAACAAGCTGTTCTTCAGCAGCCTGGTCCTTCTCGGCATCTGGCTCATCTGGGCCTTCGTGGCCGGCAGCACCGGCTGCGTCGAGGGGGTCCCGCAAGCCCCGGCGCACCTCGCGGGCGACTGCAGCCCCGACGGGCCTTCGACCTGCAACCCGGACCAGGGGAACACGACGCAGTGCAACGCGTTCCTGACACCGACCGCGAAGTACCTCGCCGCCATGTCGGTGATCTCGTTCGTGCTCTCCATCGCCTTCGGGCTCCTCGGGCTCATCTTCGGCAAGCGCATCGTCGAGGCGACACCCGCCGCCGAGGAAGTCGGGGCGCGCAAGGACGGGCCCAATCCTTAGACGTCTGGCCGCCGGCGCGCCCACAAGTCAGAGACGTTCACAGAGGGGCTGGACGTCCGAGCCCGTCTGTGTTCCGTCCGGCCCAGCCTTGCTCAGTCCAACCGCCGGCGCACGAGGGCGAGGAGCCCCAGGAGTCCGACGAGGACGGGCAACTCAAGGTGCGGGCTGGCCTTGGAGCCGTCGGGCGCCTGCGTCTGCAGGAGTTTGTGCCGGGACTGGGCGTCGTATGGGCCGAGGCCGCCGCCGAGGTCCTCGAAGTCCTGCGCCGAGCCGCTCGGGGCCGACGTGAGGCCGTTCGCCTTGCCGACGTCTTGCGTCATGCCGCCGTGCGCGGCGCCGCCGCCTGAGCCTGCGTCGTATCCGGGGCCGCCCATCGCTGGCGCCGCCGTTGCCGTGCCCTCGGCATAGGCGTAGCAGCACGGGCCGCCGCCGGACTCCTCGCCCGGCGTCAGGGTCACGTCGAAGTCGTTGTCGCCGGCGGGCACGTCGAGGATGCCTTGCCAGGTGAGGTAGCCGCCGGGGCGGCCGTCGTTGCGATAGACGCTCACGGTGATGGAGTGGTAGCCGCTGCGCAGCCGCACCTTGTAGGAGCCGTCCTGGTCCGTCGTGGCTTGGCCGTAGGCGCCGTTGTCCTGGTTGGCAAACGAGATGGTGGCGTGCGGGATGGCCTTGTGGGTGTCGGCGTCGAGGACGTAGCCGGAGACCACGGCGTCTGGGCCGGGGCGCTGCACCAGCGTGATGTCGAGCGTCGTCTTGCGGTCCGCCGCGAGGTCCATTGTGCCGGCCCAGGAGAAGTAGTCGGGGCCGCACCTCTGGCTCGTGGTGCCGTCGGCGTCGGTCCATTGGTAGAGGCCGGCGCCGGCCGCGACGGGAGCCAGAGCGGCGGCGGCGCCACTTTGCGCTCGCGGACGACGAGCGTCCCGGCGGCGAGGTCGCCGAGCCGCTGGTTGCGGGCCGAGATGAGGATCGACGCGATCCCGACGAGGTAGGTGCCGGGCAGGATGTCGACGATGCGCAGGACGTTCCGCACCGCGCTGATCGGGAACGTCACCGGCCCGCCGTCCTCA
>JBHEMF010000199.1:0-3429 GCA_046352665.1 Thermoplasmatota archaeon | reverse complement strand
GCACAACTCTGGCCGAAATCAGCGGAAGATTGGCGGCCAGTGCGCGCGTGCCTGTCTTCGTGTTGGGTCTCGCAATTGGTGCGGGGGTTGCCTGCTTCTTGCTCATTGGAGACGTCCGGAGGCGCAGAACGATGGGCCCGGAAAGACTCGCTTGGATACTGCGTTGGCAGGAGGTCGTCGTTCTGGCAGGGATCATGGTTCTCGCAGTGGCGTTTCTGGTTTGGGCAAGGGTGGGCCTGGGTTTCTCCTCCTCGGACTCGCGGCTGCTCTTCGGGGCCGTCATGCTTGGCGTTGCGGGCATTGTTGTACTGGTGGATTCCGTCCGCAAGCGTCTTCGGAAGTCAAGCCAATAATCACCGAGGCCGTGGAAAGCTGAAAAACCGCGGGAATCCCGCCTGCCAAAAGCCGATTCTCCCTCTGTTGGCTGGGCAGGGAAGGCATGGAGGCAACCCCTGCGCAAAGACAGTAGCCTTATCTTGGGCCTCAGAGTAGAACCCCTGAGGATGCCCATGGGTCTCAAGTCGCTTTTCAGCTCCAAGGCAACGGCCAAGCCGCGCACCGACGGCAAGGACTACATCGACCTGGAGGAGGCCACCCAGGGCATGGAGTTCTTCGACGGCACGTCGAGCATGATGGTGCGCGTCGCCGAGATTCAGAAGTACGAGGACCTGCGCGAGTACGCGAACTACGTCTACCAGGGCAACCTGCTCCTCCTGGACTTCTCGCCCATCGCCCAGGATGAGATCATCCTGCGCCGCGTCACCGGCGACCTGAAGAAGCTCGTCGCCGACATCAACGGCGACATCGCCGGCCTCGGCAAGACCATGCTCATCATCGCCCCGACGGGTGTCCGCATCGACCGGCACAAGGCCCGCGGCGGCAACCGCTAGCATCGCAAGGAGCGAGGCGCACGGCATGGGACGATGGGCCGCGGCACCCATCATCCTTCTGTTGCTGGGGTCATCCGGTTGCGTGCGCAACGGCTCGGACCCCGTGGCCGGAACGGACGGGTATGATCCCGAAGTGCGAGTGTACAACTACAGCCCGGACGCCGTGGACGTGGGGGTCACCGTGACCGACGTGGCGGCCCCGGCGGAGGTCGCGTACTTTGAGATTTTCCACGTGGAACAGGGGAACTCGCAAGGCAGGAAGCTCCATCTCGCCGGCGACTACAATGTCTCCGTGACTGCCCCCGGACGCGCCACAGCCAGCGCCACGATGGAGTTCTGGCGAGGTTCGATCTTCGGTGGGCAGATGTACGCCTGGATCACTGTGCAGGCCGACGGCAACCTGACGGTGTACGCGCAGCACGCCGACTGACGAGCGCATGGGAGCGGCCCATGCCACGCCCCCGTCCGAACGCTTTTCTAAATCCTGGACTCGGCGGTAGCCGTGGTCCGGACCATCCTCGACGACGCCATCTGCCCGGCGTGTGGCGGGCGGGGGCTCGAGTACGCCGCGGAGCCCGTGGACCTGCCGTTCCTCGGCACGTCGCTCGAGACGATGCTGCATTGCCTTGCCTGCGGCTACCGGCACACCGACTTCGTGCTCACCCAGCAGCACGAGCCCACGCGCTACCGCTACCTCGTCACGAGCTCGGACGACATGATGGTCCGTGTCGTGCGCTCGTCGGGGACGGTCCGCATCCCCGAACTCGGCATCTCCATCGAGCCCGGTGTCGCCTCGGAGGCCTTCGTTTCCAACATCGAGGGTATCCTGGTGCGCGTGGAGCGCGTGCTCGACCAACTCGGGCGGGACGCCGAGAACGACGACATCCGCACCCGCGTGATCAACCTGCAGGACCGCCTCGGCGGCATGCGCGAAGGCCAAGGCGAGCCGGTCACCGTCATCATCGAAGACCCGTTTGGCAACTCCGCGATCCTTGGGGAGCGGGCGATGAAGGAGGCCATTTCGCCAGAGGAGGCGGAGTCCCTGAAGGTCGGAGCGCACGTCTTCGACATCGAGGGCAGGTTGGAGAAAGAGAAAGGGGAAGAGGAGTAACGGCATCCTGAAGCGACTTCGCTTCGCTACGTCGACTTCAGGATCCCGAGGGTCGGCTCGTAGACGAGGCCCTTGTCCATGAGGCGGTTCAAGGCCTCCTCGACCTCCTCGGCACCGACGCCGCCGGTCCCCGCGTTGGAGAGGATGTCGTCCCAGCGGGCGCCCTTCTGCCCCTCGAGTTTCTTCACAGACGCGAGGACGGAGTTGTCCAGCGCCTCCGTTGCGGCCTCCTGCTCGGGGCTCGGCTTGGCCGGACCCGCGGGCGGCTTCCATGCCGTGGGCTCTGCGCTCGGAGTCGGCTGCGCGGCCGCGGTCCGCTCGATGCGGTGCACCGGCACTTCGCCGCCGGGCAGCAGGTGCGAGACGGCCTGCCTTGCCATGGCGCCGAACCGGCTCGTGTCCGCCGCGCCGTAATGGCTGCGGGCGAGCACGGCGCCTTCCGCGTTGGGCGGCGAGATGCCCTGCGACACGAGGGTCGGGGCGTCGGCGCCGCCGGCGGCGGCCTTCGCGGCCTTCAGGCGCTCCGTCGTGCGGCGCGCGGTGTCGAGGACCCACTGGTCGCGGGTCGCTTGGTCGACGACCGTCACGGACTCCGGGCGGATCGAGACGAAGACGGAGCCGGGCTCCGGCTCGTAGGTGCGCGCCTTGCCGGTTACGGCGACGTACTGCGGCGGCTTGAGCTGCGACAGCGCCTGTGCCGCCTCGGGCTGGTAGTTGCCCGCGTAGACATGGAAGACGCCGCTGGGGTCGCTGATGCGGGCGCGCCAGACCTCGCCGGACTCGCCCACCGGCTCGACGTCGGTGCACACGCCCACGACGTGGACGCGGTTGACCTTGGCGCCCAGGGGCGTGACCAGGAAAGACGGGTCCTTCTCGCCTTGGCCCTTGATCTCGTGGCGGCTCCCGTTGAATTCCAGCGCAAACGCGCGGTGGGCGACCTCGCGCTGGATCCCCTTGGGCTTCTCGCCGGTGGGGACGGCCGGGAAGAAGTTGGCCTGCGCGGCCATTCAGGCACCTCCCAGGCCGGCGAGGATGGCCTGCGCGGTGGCGGCCTTGTCGTCGGCGTGCGGCTTCATGCCGCGCGCGATGAAGGTCATCCCATACTCGTCGCTCAGGGCGTTGCCGCGCACGGAGAAGACGCGCGAGGTGAGCCTCTCGCGCAACTGGTCGCGGATGAGGTCGGGACGGAAGGCGTCCTGCGCCTCCTTCTTGCAGCGCTCCAGGTCCTTGCCCAGCAGCTTCTCGGTGAGTTCACGGCCGGCCACCAGGCCGATGGTGCCGGTGCCGTCGTCGAGGACGCCCGACATGACGATGCCGACCACGCGCGCGCCGTAGCTCGCCGCCGCGGTGCGGAAGAGCGGGTCGACCGCCGGCCGGTGCCCGTTCTCGCGGGGGCCGAACGTCAGCCGGATCAGGCGCGGCTCGAGC
>JBHEMF010000198.1:0-3438 GCA_046352665.1 Thermoplasmatota archaeon | reverse complement strand
GGTCGATGGAGATGGCGGGGCTGAGGCCCTCGATGTGATCGACCTCGGGCTTCTTCATCTGGCCGAGGAACTGGCGCGCGTAGGAGGAGAGGGACTCGACGTAGCGGCGCTGCCCCTCGGCGTAGATCGTGTCGAAGGCGAGGCTCGACTTGCCGCTGCCGGACAGGCCCGTGACGACCACGAGCTTGTTGCGGGGGATGGTGACGTCGATGCCCTTGAGGTTGTGCTCGCGGGCGCCGCGGACCACGATGTTGTTGGTCATGGGAGGAAGGTCCCGCCGTGGGGCTTGTTTGGCTCGACTCCCCCCAAGGGTTTAGGGGTTTGGGAGGGGGAAAGTGAAACAGGACGAGGGGGCCATCCCGACATTGACCTTCGTCACCAACCACGAAACAGCACGAATCGCCCGAAAAACCGCCGACCGTGACGTGTTGCCTGCAACGGCTCGCGCCCGGCCACGCGACTTCCGGCGGCGGCGTCGCGTCCAACGTGGCCCGCATGATGGATGGTCACGGGGTCGCGCTGCGCAGGCGACGCACCGCAAGACCGCCCAAGCGACCGCGGGCCGCAGCCGAGAAACCGCCCATCGGCGGCGCCGGCAACGCCTCTGGCCCCAGGGAGAAAACGGCAGGGCGGGCGGACGCCTGGATGGGTGGCGGTTATCCCTTGTGCCGCCCCGCTTTGAACTCATGAGCCGAAACCTTGCGCGCCGGGCCGTCTGGACATTGCTTCTCCTCCTTGCCGCCCCGGCCGCCCAAGCCGTGCAATCGCCCACCGTGGGAAGCGGTGGCCATCTCACACCCCCGGCGTGCTGCCCAACCGTGGCCCAACCCCTGGCGTTGGGGACCTCCACGGCCCTGTCGTATTCCGTCACGGCAAACGCCTCCGCAGACGGAACGGCCGGCGCGGCCCCCCGTGCCGACGCGACGGCCGACCCAGGCACAAGGACGACCCTCGTGCATGCTGTCACCGCAGAATCCGGGCCGGACTCCCTGGACGCGGGCATCCTGCTCGATTCGCACACCGGCGTGGACCCTTCTGCCACTGCGTCGGCGGGGGCCTCGGCCAACGCTTCGGCCTCGGCAGGCACTGTGGTGACGGCGACCGCGTCCTTCCGCACCGCAAGCGACGCGAAGGTGACGCTGCACATCCTCTACACCGTGCACTCCGACGCCGACGTCAACATCACCGTCACCGTGAAGGACCGCACGTTGGTCTCGCTTCCGCTCATGCACTCCGGCGACCAGACCGTGGACCAGACGCTGACCGTGCAGGTGCCCGCCAACCGGGACGTCAAGGTCGAGGTCGTCCTGCAGAAGGGCGCCGTCTTCACGGGCGGCACGGCCCAGGCCCAGCAGGTCGACTCCGACCAGGCCTTCGAGTACGCCGCGGGCCAGCTCGGCATCTGAGACAACGCCGGTTGCGCCTTTGGCCCTCAAGAGCGATTCGGGGCGCGCGGAGCGCGCCCTTGCAGTTCTCGTCCGCCTCGAACAGCAAGACGGTTCGTTCGAAGTGGACCTCGCCGTCGTCGGACTGCAGGAACCCCTCGCTACTCGCCGTGTGGCAGGTTGAACCTCAAGCCGGCCTTGTCCTGCTCCGCCACTGCTTTGCCAGGACGCCAAACAGCGAGCCGGGCAGCAGGAAAACGGGAAGCACGACCACCACGAGCCGGTCGAGGCCTACGCCTTCGCAGAAATGGCCCTGCTGGCTGCATGCGTCCGGCAAGGGCCAAAGCACATCCGCGCGGACCAGGGCGAAGGCAGCCAACGCCCAAGCGACGAGCCAAAGGGGAGCGGCGCCAGGCACCTCCATGAAGTACACCACGGCGCCCGCAGCGACCGCCGCCACGGCGATGACCGTCCAGGCCACTGCGGACGAGGTGCCGTCAAGCCCGTCGTGGACCGCCCAGAGCAGAAGCGCGTAGAGAAGACCGCACAGGATTCCCGTGCGCAGCAATGGCAGGACGCGCCAAGCCATGGGCCGGCAGTGCCACGGCTTGGCTTGTACCTCACGGTCAGGCGGAAAGGTTCGCCACGATCTGCCGGAAGGCGGCGCGGCTGGGGGAATCGGCGTCCGCCAGCGCGAACGGCTTGCCCTCGTCGCCGCCGTGCATGACGTTGAGGTCAAGCGGAACGGCGCCCAGGAAAGGCACGCCGAGCTTCTCGGCCATGGCCTTGCCGCCGCCACGCTTGAAGACGTCCACGACGACGGAGAAGCGGCCCTGCGCGTCGGCGCGGGCCCGGTGGCGGTCGTGGCCCGTGTCCAGCGTGACGGTGGCGTCCGGTGCCGTCTCACCGTGCAGCGTGAGGCCGCTCATGTTCTCGATGACGCCGAGGATGGGGAGCTGCAGTTTCTTCACGAACTCGGCGGATTTGCGCACGTCGCCCACGGCGACCTCCTGTGGCGTCGTGACGAGGATCACACCGTCGGCGTCCGGGATGTTCTGCGCCACCGACAGGGGCTCGTCACTGGTGCCAGGCGGCAGGTCGATGACCAGGTAGTCGAGGTCGCCCCAGGCCACGTCGCCGAGGAACTGGCCGATGATCTGCATCTTGATGGGGCCACGCCAGATCACGGCCTGGTCGGCTTCCTGCAGGAGGAACTGCATGCTCACGCAACTCAGGTTCGGCGTCACCTGCACCGGCTGCAAGCCCTCGTCCGTCTCGTGCAGTTCGGCGTTCCTGATGCCGAGCATGAGCGGCACGTTGGGGCCCGTGAGGTCCATGTCGAGGATGCCGACCTTGTGGCCGGCGGCGGCGAGCGAGGCGGCGAGGTTCGTGGCCACCGTCGATTTCCCGACGCCGCCCTTGCCGGACGCCACGATGAATTTGTGCTTGATCCGCTTCATGTTGTTGATGATGCGCAGGCGACGCTTCAGCCGCTCCGCGGCCCGGGCATCGACGGGTCCCCCCGTCCCTTCGGCAGGGGCGCCGGGGCCGGCCATCGGGATGGGACGCGGGACGGGGAGTGCGGTCGGTTCGGCCATGGGGTCGCGCGACGGGGCTTGGATAGAAGGGGGTTGTGCTGGGTGTTGGTCAAGGCGAGGTTGGTGCCAGAGTGTGGGAGGCCTTGGATTCAAGGATGGACGGGATTCGTGATTGGCGACCCACCCCCACAATATCGCAGGCACCGCATTCCAACATTTCGGTACGGCGGGATCGGCAGGGCCCCGCAGTCCGACGACGGCGTCGCCGTGTGGCGGTTGGCCCTCAATTCAGATTGGGGGCGGGCGAAGCCCGCCCTTTCCCTGGTCTCTCGAAAACGACGGTTCGCTCGAAGGGGACGGCGCCGTCGTCGGACTGCAGGAACCCCTTGACCGGTCAAGGTTTCGAACCAGCAATCTCCTGAAACAGCTGCTTCCTCAATCGGAATGGGCGCCCGACCGCGCACAATCCCTGCGCACTCAATGCCTGAAACTCCTCTGATGGTTGAACACCATCG
>JBHEMF010000197.1:0-3450 GCA_046352665.1 Thermoplasmatota archaeon | reverse complement strand
CCATCGGCCTGGGGCACTACCTGACCGTCGCGGCGATCCTGTTCACGCTCGGGATCTTCGGCATCTTCCTCAACCGCAAAAACGTCATCGTCATCTTGATGTCGGTCGAGCTGATGCTGCTGGCCGTCAACATCAACTTCGTCGCCTTCTCGGTTCCTGCATGACCTGGTCGGCCAGATCTTCGCCATGTTCGTGCTGACGGTGGCGGCGGCGGAGGTGGCGGTGGGGGCGGCACCGGCGGTTGGCAGCCGTTGATCGCCAGTTGCAGCGTCCCGGGCACGCCGGCCCATGCGCCGACCTGGATGCGGTACGTCGTGCCGGCGACGCACGTGAAGGCAAGTTGCGATTGTGTGGCGCAGAAGTCGTCGCTCACACCCAGCATGGTGAGCGTCGAGACCGTGGCGCCGGTGTACAAGGCGAGCACCGTGTCGTAGCTTGAGCCGCACGTGCTCACCGTGGCCGGCCCGGCGATGGGCGGAGTCCACTGGAACCAGACGGTGTCGGCATCGACCTCGCCCACGGGGACGGGCAGGGGCTCATAGACCTCGACCGTCGCCTCGAGCGTGGATTGCGTCGTGACGAACGGTGTCGCCGCCACGACCGTCGCCGTGGCGAAGCAGTCGTTCGGGGGCGGGCCGCTTACACAGCTCTGCGCCGACGCAGGCGACGCAACAAGCAGGATTGCGGCCGCGGCAAGGCCGGACAGGAGGAGGAGCCACGGCATGCCAGCCCGGGCCACCCTCCTTGCCTGCAGGTCCTGCACACCCATGGCTTGCCGCCTCCCTACAACAGCGATGCGGTTCATAAGCCTGGTGGGAAGGATTTGAAAGTATTTAGGATTCCGCTTGAAAACGTTCAGCAATCCATCGTTTTAGGCACTGTCAGCACAGCCTTCTTCGATTTCAGTGAAAATTCCTTCAGTCGTAGGCAGCGCCCAGGTCGAGGCGCAGGGGTCCGCGGGCCGCTTCTCAGGGCTTCAGGAGCTCGTCGATCTCCTTCTGCGTCCGCCGCGCCCGACCCATGTCGAACTGCAGCTCGATACACAGGTGGTCGATGCCGTAGTCCTTCTCGATGCGGCGCAGGATCTTCGTGAGCGCCTGCAAGTCCTGCTCGGCGCCCTCGCCCTGCGTGAAGATGTGCTCGTGGAAGTCGAGGCCCAAGACGTCCTCGCCCTCCAGCGTCACCTGCGCGTGCGCGCAGAACGCCTCCCGCATCCGGTCCGTGAGCTCCGTGATGTCCGACGACGGCACGGGCTCGCTCGTCGTCACCTCGATGAAGTACCCGACCCCGTCGATGAACGGGTTGCTCCGGATGATGTCCAGGATGTCCTCGACGGTGGCGACCATGGTTCCATCCCTTGGGAAGGTTTTGCCGCCCATAAGCCTTGAGGCACACAGGGTGGCAGGCTGCCCACGCATGGGTCGTTCCCCAGATATATATGCAGGGATTTGGAGCGCCGTGGGATGATGCGAAACCGGCAGGTTCGGGCGGTTCCGGCAGTTGACGCAAAGGAAAACAGGGACGTGGTTTTCAGTTCGCTCGCTACGCGCGGGCCAGGAATTTCGTTGCCGCAAAGCATTCGGCGCTGCGGCGCCGAAAGCATTGCGCGCCTGTGAAAACACCCTCGCTCGCTGCGCTCGGGTCAGGACTTTCCTTGCCGCAAAGCATTCGGCGCTGCGGCGCCGAAAGCATTGCGGAGACGCCGCTGGCAAAGCATTCGGCGCTGCGGCGCCGAAAGCATTGCACGCCTGTGAAAACACCCTCGCTCGCTGCGCTCGCTCGGGTACTTTCACAAGCTAAGCCGCTGGCGTGATTCGAACACGCGACCACCTCCTTACCAAGGAGGTGCTCTACCACTGAGCCACAGCGGCGGCGCTGCGGCCGACTCGGGAACGATATAAGAGCGCTGCGCCAGGGATGAGCGGCAGCGCAGCATCAGAAGAAGATCGGCGCCTCGGGGTCCTCGGCGGCAGGCGGCCCGAGGTCGATGGAGACCTGCCGGACGCCAAGCCGCGCAAGGCGCGCCACCACCTCATCGCGCCGCGCCAACAGCCGCCAGAGGTCGCGCGGGTCCGAGGAGATGAGGCCGCGTCCGCCCTGCACCCGCAAGTGCGCCTCGCGCAAGCCGAGCTGGGCGAGGAACTTCTCGGCGTCCAGGTTGGCTGGGGTGGGCCGGGCGAGGGACGTGGGCACCTGCTTCGCATCGGTGTCCCGTGAAGAAGACCATGGGTCGCGGCATCGACGGCGCCGAACCGTCGCGGGGGCGCCGAACCGCTGAAGACACTGAAAACATTGAACCGGTCGGCCGCTGACCTTTTGGGACGGCGAGAACCGAGACGCAGGAGCCACGACTCACTTCAGCGGGTTCAGTGGGCACGCGGAGGTCCGCCACCTTTTCATTTGGCGCCGCGTGCCGACGGAATGTGGCAGACAAGACGGACCTCGTGATGGACCTCGCCAAGCGCCGCGGATTCCTCTGGCCGAGCTTCGACGTCTATGGCGGTGCGGGCGGCTTCTACGACTACGGGCCGCTGGGTGCCGCCATGAAGAAGCGCTTCGAGGACCTGTGGCGCCGCATCTTCGTCCTGGAGGAGACGACGCCCATGGCAGAGATCTTCTGCCCGCGCGTCACGGTGGCCGAGGTCCTTCAGGCATCGGGGCACGTGGCGGAGTTCACGGACGTCGTCGTGAAGTGCGCCAAGGGCCACCCCAGCCGCGCGGACCACCTCGTCGCCGCCGCAGGCTACACGGGCAACGCCGGCGTCCTCAAGCCCGACGAGCTCGACGCGCAGATCTTCACGCTGAAAGCCAAGTGCCCGGTCTGCGGCGCAACGAGCTTCAGTCCGGCCGCGCGCCAGAACCTCATGAACCAGACGGAGATCGGCCCCGGCTCCGGCCGCGTCGGCTACCTCCGCCCCGAGACGGCGCAGGGCATCTTCACGGACTACCCGCTCCTCTACCGCCACTTCCGCGAGCGCCTGCCGTTCGGTGTCGTGCAGCTCGGCGGATCGAACCGCAACGAGATCAGCCCACGCCAAGGGATGCTGCGGCTGCGCGAGTTCTCCATGATGGAGGCCGAGGTCTTCTACGACCCAAGCGCCAAGACCCACCCTCGCTTCGCCGACGTGGCCGGGCGGAAGGCGACGTTCGTGCCCAACGCCGACGAGAAGCCGCGCGACACGACGTTCGGGGACGCCGTCTCGTCCGGCATCTCGGTGCGGCCGAGCAGGAGGAGCTTCGGCTTCTGCGGCGCAAGTGCCGCGAGCATCTCGACCGTGATGCCCTGCGCCCCGCCGGAGACCACGATGCCCTTGCCCTCGACGTCGGGGTCGTCGGGCGGGAGCTCGTGCGGCGAGACCTCGACGGCAAAGCGGGAGCCGTCCCGGCCGTAGCAGACCTCGGTGCGCGGCCCGCCCCGCAGGATCTCCTGCACGGCCTTCGGCGCCGCCT
>JBHEMF010000196.1:0-3503 GCA_046352665.1 Thermoplasmatota archaeon | reverse complement strand
TTACTGACGACTTCATGCAAGCCGTCGAGAAGAACGAAGATTGGACGACCCACTGGGTCACCAATCCGAAGCAGCCCGGTCCGACCTACCCGGCCCGCGAGATCATGGATCGCATGGCCGACTGCGCCTGGCACTGCGGCGATCCCGGCGTGCAATACGACACGACGATCAACCGTTGGCACACCTGCCCGAACAGCGGCCGCATCAACGCCTCGAATCCGTGCAGCGAGTACATGTTCCTCGACGACACGGCATGCAACCTCGCCTCACTGAACCTCATGAAGTTCCTGAAGCCGGACGGGAACTTCGACCTCGAGGCGTACCGGCACGCCATCCGCGTCTTCTTCGTTGCGCAGGAGATCCTCGTCGGCTACTCCAGCTATCCCACGCGCACCATCGCGCAGAACTCCGAGGACTACCGCCCTCTCGGCCTCGGCTACGCCAACCTGGGGACACTCCTCATGGTGACGGGCCACCCGTACGACTCGCCCGACGGCCGCGCCATCGCCGGCGCCCTCACCGCCATCCTCACGGGCCACGCCTACCGCGTCTCCGCCGAGTTGGCGGCCGTGAAGGGCGGCTTCCGCGGCCTCGCCACGAAGGACGCAAGCGGCAAGTCGAACCACGAGTACATGGCGGAGGTCGTCGGCATGCACCTCGCCGCGGCGCGCCGACTGCGCGCGACGGGCAGCCCGCTTCCCCAGATGGAAGGCATGGACCTGCGCGGGCACGGCCTGCGCGACCTCGGTGCCGCCAACCTCAAGGCGACGAAGAACCGCACCCTCACAATCTACGGCGAGCTGTTCGACGCCGCCGTCGAGGACTGGGAGGCGGGCCTCGAGCTCGGCCAGAAGTACGGCTGGCGCAACGCCCAGGCGACGGTCCTGGCGCCGACGGGAACCATCGGCCTCCTCATGGACTGCGACACGACGGGCGTCGAGCCGGACTTCACCATGGTGAAATTCAAGAAGCTCGCAGGCGGCGGCTACTTCAAGATCATCAACCAGAGCATCCCGGCTGCGCTGCGCTTCCTCGGCTACGCGGAAGGCGAGATCAAGGCCATCGAGAAGTTCGCCATCGGCCACGGCACCCTGGAGGGCGCCCCGGTCACGAAGGAGACGTTCCGCGAGAAGGGGTTCACCGAGGAGGAGTACCAGGAGGCATACGACGCCGTCGCGGCCGCGAAGTCGTTCAACGACTACACGCCGAAGATCAACCCGAAGGCGATGCGGGCCAAGGGCTTCACGGCCCAGGCCGTCGCCGCCGTGCAGGCCTACGTCGAGGGCCACCAGACCGTGGAAGGCTCGCTCATCAAGCCGGAACACCTGGCGATCTTCGACTGCGCCAACAAGTGCGGCGACGGCGCCCGGTACATCCACCACACGGGCCACATCCGCATGATGGCCGCCGTGCAGCCGTTCCTGTCGGGCGCCATCTCGAAGACCATCAACATGCCGCACGAGGTCAAGGTCGAGGACGTCCGCGACGCCTATGAGATGGGTTGGAAGCTCGGCCTGAAGGCCGTCGCTCTCTACCGCGACGGCTGCAAGCTCAGCCAGCCGTTGAGTACTGCCGCCTCGAAGAAATCCGAGGAGAAGGAGACGCCCGCCCCATCAATCCCTCCGGCAAGCGGCTTGCAGCATGGCGACCTGGAGAAGCCGCCGCAGGACAACGACCAGGGCTTCAAGCGCACCGTCACCATCTACACGCCGCGCGGCGCCGAGAAGGTGGACATCCAGGTCTGGGAGTACCCCGACGGCCGCCCCTGCGAGGTCTTCGTAGGTGCCCGCAAGTCGGGCACCCTCGTGGACAACTTCCTGAAGGAGATCGGCAAGAATCACAGCCGCCTCCTCCAGCTCGGCCTCACCCTGGACGAGCTCACGCGGAAACTCATCGCCGAGAACGGGCCGCTGCAGGGCCAGACCGACCACAAGTACATCAAGACCTGTCTCGGCATCCAGGACCTCATCGGCAAACTCCTCCGGTACGAGTACTTCGGCGAGACGGAATTCCTCTCCGTGAAACCCGATCCGACGGCGGCCGACTACGTGATGACGCGCAAGGAGTACCTGGAGACGCTGCGCATCGCGAAGAACCGGCCCCGCAACGAGACGACCCTCACGGAGTTCATCGCCAAGGAAGCCAAGCCGCCCATAGCCGCCGAGCCGCCGGGAACTGCGCGCGCCGTCGTGCACGACAACAACCCGGACGACCTGTACGCAAGCCTGGGCGGCGACGCCCCGGACTGCGACCAGTGCGGCCACACGACGGTCCGCAACGGCGCCTGCTACAAGTGCATGAACTGCGGGAACTCGATGGGCTGCAGTTAGCCGAAGGGTTGAAGGTCCGGCAAAACGGTGGCTGAACCGTGACTTGGGAAAGCGGCGCCCCACAACCGGAGAGACCACCGCCACCCAAGCCATCTGCAATCGTGCCCAATGCGTCAGGAAGCGCTGCGGGCCAAGGGATGTCAAGGCCGTGGCTTCCGAGGCGCCACATTGCGCCAGGGGAAGAGCAGAAGACAAGGCTGCATGCAAGATTTACGCAACCGCCCCGTTCGTCGCCTTCCAAGGAGGCGCAATCATCATATCTCAAGTGAATCGCATGCGGTTGCGGACGGCTTGCGCCTGGGGCTTCGCGCTCAATGGAATGGCCACCGCTGCCTTCGGCCTTGCCCTTCTCGTGTTCTCGGCGGACGCCTATGCGCGGGCCGACGCATTGGCTTCCTTGGGGCTGGGCATCATGGGGACAGGTCTTGCCCTGGGACCTTTTCGTCGCGGCGAGCGCTGGGCCTGGGGGGTCCTGTGGTTCTGGCCAATATTCTGGCTCGTCCACTGGCTTCTGGACCTGCCGCCGGGCCACGACCACGTCCACCAAGTAGTGCTCCTCGTCCTTTCCGGCGCGTGCCTTGTCGGCGCCGTTCCAACATGGACACCTGAGACCAAGGCCGTTGGGTAGAAACCCCGTCCAATCGGGGCTGGACCCAAGTCGATCCATGCAACCATGCCTTCAGAGTGAGTAGCCCAAAAGGATGCTCACATCCCCCAGAACTTGTCTTCCTTGCGCCGCACCTTCAGGAACTCCGTCAACACGTCCCGCTCTTCTGGCGTGATCGTCCCCTTCGTGAGCAACCATTTGGCGTCGCCTTCGGGGATGTCCATGTACAGGAGGTCGCCCTCCTCGATCTGCCGTCCCAACGTGATCCCGGGGACGGCGAGCGCCACTTCCTCGCCGAGCTTGGCCTCCGTGACGGTCTTCTGCTCCTTCTGGATGGAGCGGATGCGGCCGATGGACTTGCCGTCGGCGCGGATGAGAGTGCGGCCTGGCACGATGGCGCCGGCGAGGACGCGGACACCGAAAACGGCGGGGTCGCGCTGGCGGAAACTGCACCCTTCGAGGTACTTGATCTTCGCCGGGTGGATGTGCTCCTGGCGCTGCGAGGCGGTGAGCTTCACTTTCTCGGCCTCGAGCCAGGCGCGGAAGCTGTCGAGGAGGCTGTAGAT
>JBHEMF010000195.1:0-3504 GCA_046352665.1 Thermoplasmatota archaeon | reverse complement strand
GGGTCAGTGGCTCCGCTTGACCTGGACGCGCTCCTGGCCGCGCTCCGAGGCGTCCATGGCCTCGGCCTCGGAGTCGGACGCGAGGAACAGCCCGGAGGCCTCGAAGTGCGACTGGAACGGGTCCGCCACGGTGGGGTGGTGGCCGATGCCGATGGCCCAGTGCCCGTAGTCCCACCATCCGATGAAGGCGGGGCGCGACTCGATCGGCCGGTAGTCGGTGGTGCCCGGCTCGCAGACCTTCAGGGAATCGCTCCAGCACGTGTCGCGTTTGGAGAGACCGTCCATCACCTGGACCCAGTTCTCCTGGCCAGCGATGTCCTCGAACGAGATGCCGAAGGCGCCGAGGCGCGGCGGGTGCAGGTAGTTGCCCGTCTTCGGGTCACGCGAATTGTCGAGGAGGCCCGGCATGTGGGAGCCCTTGTACTCGAACGGCATCGCGGAGTCGAAGCCGAGCCAAGCGTTGGGGAGGACGAGGAAGAGGGCGATGGCGACGGCGACGAGGGCAGGCTTCCATGACAGCGAGCGGAAGCTGCGGGCCACGATGTTCTGGCCGTGCTGCGAGCGGAAGCGCTTGCGCACCTCGGCGGCACCCATCCAGGCGATGATGCGGTCCAGCGTGTAGCCGAGGAGGACGCAGAACAAGGGTGCCGCGTTCACCTCGAAACGGGCCGCCGCGAACATCATGAAGATGGCGACGATGGCCCAGGACGCGACCAGGATGTTGGGGCCGTCGCCGCGCAGGCCGACGCGGACCGTGCGGAAGAAGCCCCAGAACGCAAGCAGGAAGGTGAAGAAGCCGAGCGTCGCCGCCACCTCGCCCAGTTGCGGCCGCTGCGCCTCGGCGATGGTGCTGTACAGCTTCGACTGCTGGAAGTAGCCGAGCCCGGTCGTGATGGAGCCCCAGATGCCGGGCTGCATCGTGTACAGGTACAGTGCGGCGAGGATGCCTCCGACGAGGAGGGCGGGGAAGACCAGGATCGAGGGCAGGTCGCGCGTGGGTACGAGGACGAGGCCCAGGAGGAGGACGCCGTACAGCACGTACAGGCTCGGGTTCACGGTGGAGAGCATCTGGTACGGGAAGTCGTGGTAGTAGAGCGCCCATGGCAGGAGCGCCCCGATCGCGATGACGAGCGTATAGACCATCCAGGTGATCGTGGAGTCGCGGTTGCGCAGGTGGTCGAGGACCAGCTGGAAGAACGCCGCCACGGCGATGATGCCGAAGACGTACGGGTAGCCCTTCCACGTGAGGGCGCAGGCGGTGACACAGAGGCCGGCCAGCCCCGCGTACGCCAGGGGGTTGCGGTTGGCCAGGACCGTCCTGCGCAGCCCGTCGCCGACCCCGGCGTTCCAGGACGCGACGTACGGCCGGACGTCAAGGGCCTTGAGGCCGCGCACCAGGAACGCGAAAGCCAGCATCACGAAGAACATCGAGATGGCGTCGTGGTCGGCGTAGCCCCAGATGCTCCTCTGGATGTGCGGTGCCGAGACGGCGATGAAGAACGCCGCCCACAGGCCGGCGCGGCGGCCCCATAGGTCGCGTCCGATCATGTAGATGGGGATGACGCAGAGGGCACCCCAGAACGCCACCATGACGTCCAGGGCGGTGCCGATGTAGTCGGGGCCGCCCAGGTGCAATGCCTGCAGCGCCACACCGAGGGCCGCGGAGGTCCACGTCCAGAGCGGCGGGTTGGGGTTGTCGCGGCCTTCAGGGTAATTGATGGCGGGGTCGAAATTGAGGTTCTGGCCCGTCTCCACGACGTTCGTCGCCGTGCGGTGGTGGTAGTACGGGTCGTTGCCGGTGTAGAGGTGGTTGCCCGTCCCGGGGTCGATGTCCACGGCGGCGGTGAAGACGCTGCGCAGGGCGAAGGCGAGGACCACGAACGCAGCAAGCCACAGGGCGGTGCGCAGGAAGCTCGGCTGGGTGCGGGGGTCGGAGCCATCGGCCATGGGGGCAGCCTCACGGTACCCTAAGTACCGGGAACGGAGGCGGCCAAGAAGGGGCGGCTATTAATCCTTCTAAAGCCCGGGGGCGCCGTCTGGATGCCTCAGGCCACGTGCAGCGTGGCATGCATGCTGGAGTGGTAGGCGCAGCTCACGGGGTAGTCCCCCGGCGTCGAGGGGGCCGTGAAGGTCCGCGTCGCCCCCGGCTGGATGTCGCCCGTGTCGAAGCCGGTGCCTGTGGCCGTGTGCTTCGTGCTGTCCTCGTTCGTGACCGAGACCGTCGCCCCGGGGGCAGCGCTCAGCGTGCCCGGCACGAAGGCGAAGCCGCGGATGGTGAGTGTCGCCCCCGCCGGCGCGGCGCCGACCCTGATTTCCTTCTCCTCGCTCACTTTGCCGGGGGCACCGGTGGAGTCGATGACGTGCGCCACGACGAAGACGGAGCCCGACGCTGGCATGGTTGCCGCCGTGCAGAACCGGCTGCCCGTGGCCTGCAGGGTGTAGCCGGACGGGTTCGCCTGGGATTGGTTGCCGGGGTACGAGGCGCCGGCGTCGTAGAGGGTGAAGGTGCGCGGCGACGCCGTGGCGTGGGTCTCGGTGTCCCAGTGGATGGCGGTGTGCGGGACGGTGCCCGTGCCCGAGATGGTCCAGCAGACGGTCGCCATGGAGCCGGCCGGCGCGGAGGCCGGGATGGAGACGATGGCCGGCGCCTGTGCCAGGCCCGCGGTGGGTGCGGCGCTGGACGGCAGCACCACCTCCGTGGAGAGCCTGCCAGGGGCCCCGCTGCGGTCGATGGCGTGGCCGACGATGTAGAGCGCCCCCGACGACGGGGTCGCCACGTTGGCGCAGAAGTCCCCCGGCAGGTCGTACCCCGCGGCGTTGAGCTGCGCCGAGTTGCCCGGGTACGCCGCCCCGGCGGCATAGTCCGCGAACGTGCGGTCGGTCTTGGCCGCGTGCGACTGGGTGTCCCAGTGGATGGCGACGTGGGCGACGTTGCCGGCGCCTGCGACGTGCCAGCAGACCTCGCTGGAGCCGCCGGAGGGGGCCTTGGGGGCGTCGATCGTGACCCCCGTGACGGTGCCTTGCCCCGAGGTCGAGCCGGAGGTCGTGGGGGCGGTGGTGGGGTGAGTGGTCGTCGTGTCGCTCGAGCAGCCGGCGAGGGCGAACGCCAGGAGCAGGCAGGGGATGATTTGCCGCATCGTGCCGCGGCACCGGCGGCGCAATGTTAAGCGTGCTGCAAGTGGCGACCGCGTCCGCCTAGAACGGCCCCTTCCTTTGGCTGCGCTTCCCCGCCGGCTGCACGATGGCCTTGCCGAGCGCCGAGCAGACGAGGCCGACGGCGAAGTTGCCCGTCACGTTCCCCGTGTCGAGGAGCGGGTTCACCTCGACGAACTCGAGGCTGGAGAGGAGGCCGGAGTCGGAGAGCATCTCCATGGCGAGGTGGCTCTCCCGGTACGTGAGGCCGCCTTCGACGGTAGTACCGGTGCCGGGGGCCCAGCGCGGGTCCACGACGTCCAGGTCGAAGGAGAGGTGGACCTCGTCCACGCCCTTGGAGACCTTCTGCAG
>JBHEMF010000194.1:0-3510 GCA_046352665.1 Thermoplasmatota archaeon | reverse complement strand
GCCCAAGCCGGAGCGGGTGGAGAAGCCCCGGGTCGGGCCCGAAGGCCAGCCGTACCGCCCCGACGTGGCCGTGGTCGAGGCTTGTGCAAGCACCTGCAGCGCCACGTTCGCCTACTGCCTCACGCAGGGGGGCGACTACGTGGACGAGCACAACCTCAAGAGCCTCTTCGATTGCATGGAGGTCTGCCTCCTCACGGCGAGCCTCGTCTCGCGCGGCAGCCAGTACGGCGAGCAATTGATGGCGGTCTGCGCGGAGGCCTGCCGCGACGTCGCCGCAGGGGCGCAGCAGTTCGGCGACGACGCGCACATGCGGACATGCGCGGGTGCCGCCCGCCAGGCCGAAGCCTGGTGCCGCGCCTAGGCGTCAAGCGACAAAGCGTGCGTCCGCCATGGCGAACGGCCAGACCGGGCGTGGCACCGGCGCATAGAACGCCGCGAACGTGCGCGGGCCGCTGAGACCCGACAGAGTGCCTTGCACGGTGAGCGCTCCGGGCGGGGACTGCATGACGCCGAAGAGGCCCGATGGGGACGTGCCGCCGGTAGCGCTGCGGTGGAACTCGCGCCACAGCGTGCTACCGGGGAACGTGACGTTCCAGTCCTCGGCGCCCACGGCCTCCGCGCACGGTGACGGGTTGTAGCAGGTGGACGCCGCCGTCATGGCGAGCCAGCCGTCACCGTAGTCGTGCGACCATTCCAGGCTGGAATCCGTCCCGCCCGTCCCCGCCGCTGCCATGGCAGGAAGCTGGGTGGCCTGGAAGCCGCGCCCCCACGACACCTGCTCCGGCCCCACGGTGCCGTTGCCGGGCCAGGGGGCCGTGATGTTGAGCTCGACCTGGTACTCCGTCGTCGCCGCGACGAAGGCGAGGATCCCGGCGTACTTCAGGCCGCCAAAGGGACTCACCTCGTCCCCTGCCGCCTCGTAGTGCCATGATGCCCCCGCCGCATCGAAGACGGCCTCCTTCTGCCAGACGAGCGTCTCCGGGACGATGCCGTCGTGGTCGTCCTGGACGAGGAACGGCGCAAACACGACGCGCCCCGAAGCCTGGCCGTCGTGGCCGACACCATCCACGCGGAACTGCCGCGCCAAATCGGCGGGCACCGCCTCGCGGCCGGGCGGGATCGGGATATAGACAAAGAGCCAGCTTCCGGCGGGCATCACCGCGGAAAGCTGCACGTGCGCCCAGTCCGCGCCGGGGACGACCGGAGGCATCGTGAACGTGGGCTGCGGTTGTGTGGCGTCCTGGGCCCCAAAGAATTTCGGCAGGCGAGGCGGCGGAGGCGGCGGAGGCGGGCCCACGGTGGCCTTCGTCGTCGCAGCCGAGGTCGGAGGCGTGGTCGCCGTCGTGGTCGGTGCCGGGCTCTCCTTGCCGCCGCAACCCGACAACGTGAGGAGCAGGACCGCTCCGACCGCGATTCCCCATCGGCCATTCATCGGGCGAACAGGTCCCTTCGGCGGCTTTAACGATGATGGCAGCGCCGGCGAAGGATCCAGCGGTTCCGCGTCTGCTGCCTTACCCCTTGCCTTCAAGACCCCCAGGTTCGTCCCCGGGCCGCCATGCCCCACCTGTCCGCCTCCTACAGCATCACGGCGCGCCTGCAGATCGAGAACAAGCCCGCCATGCTCGGCAAGATAGCGACCAAGATCGGCGACCTCGGCGGCTCCATCGGCGCCATCGACATGGTGCGCGTGGAGGGGGGCGGCAAGCTCCTCGTGCGCGACATCTCCATCGACTGCTCGTCGGAGGAGCACGCCGAGTCCATCCGCAAGGGGCTGCAGGACATGGACGGCGTGAACGTGGTCGCCGTCTCGGACCGCGTCTTCCTGGCGCACCTCGGCGGCAAGATCACGGTGCACAGCAAGATGCCCCTGAAGACCCGCGACGACCTCTCCATCGCCTACACTCCAGGTGTGGCCCGCGTCTGCTGGGCCATCGCGAAGGACAAGTCGGCCTCCCACAAGCTCACCATCCGCAAGAACACCGTGGCCGTCGTCTCCGACGGCTCGGCCATCCTGGGCATCGGCAACCTGGGCCCCGAGGCCGCGATGCCCGTCATGGAAGGCAAGGCGCAGCTCTTCAAGGAGTTCGGCGGCGTGGACGCCTTCCCCATCTGCATCGACGTGCACACCGCCGACGAGATCGTGGACTTCGTGAAGGCCATCGCCCCAACGTTCGGCGGCATCAACCTCGAAGACATCGCGGCACCAAAATGCTTCGAGATCGAGCGCCGCCTCAAGACCGAGGTGGACATCCCCGTCTTCCACGACGACCAGCACGGCACCGCCATCGTGATGCTCGCCGCCATGACGAACGCCCTGAAGATCGTCAAGAAGGACCTTGCCAAGGTGCGCATCGTCGTCTCCGGTGTGGGTGCTTCCGGCACCGCATGCACCAAGATCCTCCTGGCCGCCGGCGCCAGGGACATCGTCGGATGCGACACGAAAGGGGCCGTCTGCAAGAGCCGGACGGACCTGAACGACGAGAAGCGCGAGTACGCCAACATCACGAACCCGCGCAACGTCAGCGGTTCCCTGAAGGACGTCCTCAAAGGGGCCGACGTCTTCATCGGCCTGAGCGCCAAGGGACTCCTCAAGCGCGAGGACATCCTCACGATGGCAAAGAGGCCCGTGGTCTTCGCCATGGCGAACCCCGACCCCGAGATCACGCCCGAGGAGGCCGGCGACACGGTGGCCGTGATGGCGACGGGCCGCAGCGACTACCCCAACCAGATCAACAACGTCCTAGCGTTCCCCGGCGTCTTCCGCGGCGCATTGGACGCCGGCGCCAACGACGTGAACGAGGAGATGAAGGTCGCAGCCGCGCACGCCCTGGCGAGCCTCATCTCCGACTCGGAACGGAGCCCTGACTACATCATCCCCAGCACGTTCGACCCCCGTGTGGGGAAGACCGTGGCCGCCGCCGTGAAGGAGGCCGCCATCCGCACTGGCTGCATCAGGAAGAAGTCCGCCAACGCGACCGAGGTGCCCGTGTTCGAGGAGCACGTGGCGCCGATGCAGCGTTGAGCCACGGACCACAGTCCTTTTTCCTGCTGCCGCCGCTGCCGCGCCATGCATCGCTCCGCCACGTTGCTTGTCGCGGCCATTGCGGTCCTCGCCGGTTGCATGGACGGAAAACAGGGCCCTGACGGCACTCCGCTCGGCTCCACGGCGTCCTCCACGCACGGCACGGGGACCCCGACTGGGCCAACGATCCCGCCACATCCGGAGTTCCGCTTCTACACCTGCAGTTGCCCGCCCGGCTCGACTTGTGCCCCCTGTCCACCCGTGCAGTGCATGGTCCTCACGACACCGCCGGAGGAGCAGGTGACCGCCGACGGCCATTGGAACACCGGCCGGCTCGCGGCGGGAGAGGAAGCCCAAGCGTGGTTCGTCGTCGGCCGGTCCGGCGAGGCCCCCGGCGACCCCAGTGCCGGCGACCCCCTTCCCGGCGACCCCCTTCCCGGCGAACTCTGAGCGCTTTCGGTTGACAGACAACCGCAAGTGCGCAGAGT
>JBHEMF010000193.1:0-3519 GCA_046352665.1 Thermoplasmatota archaeon | reverse complement strand
GCCTTCTTCTGCGGCGAAATGGATTTGAAAGTTCAGTTGTCGGTGGAACCGTCAGGTCACATCAGAACACTCCCTTGGTTAAGGACTAACAAGACCACGGCGGCGAGGGCTGCGAAGGCGACGGGGCGCATGCGCTGCGACCACCGCGGCTGGGGAAAAGCCTGACGTCGCCTCAGCAGCTCGACTCGGACCGCGCCGTGGCCCACCACGATTCGTTGGCTTGGTCGCGGACTTAAGTCGCGAGGCCGGGATGGCGTCCCATGGACCCCTGGCCCATCCTGGCGTGGGTGGCGACGGCTTCCGCGCTGGCCTTCCTCCTGGCCGTGTCCGACAAGGCACGGGCAAGGCGTGGGCGCCGCCGCGTCCTGGAGCGTGTCCTCCTCGGAGTGGCGTTCGCCGGCGGGTCCCCAGGCCTCGTCCTCGGCATGCTCTCCGCGCGCCACAAGGTGCGCAAGGGCACGTTCCTGCTGGGCCTCGCAATCGTCGTGGCGCTCCAGGCCGCCGTGCTGTGGTACTGGACGCGTTGAAGCGGCGGCCCCGGGATCGTGGAGACGAAGGGCCGCAGGCGCCGTCAGTCGGCGCGCCCTTCCCGCAGCAGCCGTTTCAGGGCCTTGATCTCGCGGATCTCAGCCGGGTCCTCGCCGCGCAGCGCCGCAACGTACACGGAAGTGTAGTCGAAGAACTGGATGGCGCGAGCCTGCTCCACGACGTGGCTCTCGAAGCTCTCGATGGGGGCCGAGACGCGGTTGTGCCACGCCACACCCCACTTGCGGTAGCGCTCCTCCATGAAGGCGAGGCGTTTCTGCAGTTCGGGGTTCTGGCCGCCGTGCCGGAGCGCCACGACCGCGAAGTGCTTGCGGTTCTCCTTGTCGCCGCCCCAGCCGGTGAGGTCGTTGTGGTTCGACTCGGGGACGAGGTCCACCTTCGCGATCTTCTTCGCGTTCTCGTTCAGCATGCCGCGGAAATGCAGGCCGACACCGTAGAAGGCCGGGGTCGCGTACACCTGCGGGATGGGGTGCCAGAGGGCGCGGGCGAGCTGCTTGGCGGGGTTGGACGCCTCGGGGACCTTGGGCCCGCACGCCTCATCCACGCCGCGCACCGCGGCGACGGCCTCCGCCACGGGGACCTTTGCGTCGAGGACGCCCGAGGCCTCCAGGTAGCCAAGGAGGCTGAACCAGGTGTAGCCGAAGGCGGCGCGGGGCTGGTAGCCCGGCGGCTGCGCCACGATGCGGTCCACCATGCCGGCCAATTTCCCCCCCGTGCTGAAGCCGGTCACGCCGACGCCGCGCTCCAGGCTCGTGCGCACGACGGCGAGCGTCTCCTCCGTGTCGCCGGAGTAGGTGATGGCGAGCGTGTGCCACCCCTTCTGCACGTGGTTCGGGAACTGGTAATGCTTCACGATGGTGAGCGGGATCTCCATGGCCCGGGTGGCTGCGTCCTTCACGACGTTGGCCACCATGCCGGAGAAGCCCATGCCGGAGAGGAGGAGCCCCTTGGCCTTGAGGCGGCGCGGGGCCGCGATGGTGCCCACGAGGTAGCCGTCCTGCAGGAAGCGCGCCTTGGACTGGATGGAGTCCATGAAGTGCTGCGGGTCGTGCAGGGAGGGCGTGTCGCGGCGTGCCTTCCTGGGGATGGTGGCCTTCGCGGCCGCGCGTCCTGCACGCTCGGTCACTTGGAGGGGGCGCGCCACGCCTCGGCAGGGCCGGGGGCTATATTCTTGTTGCCGGTCGCAGCAACGTGCGCGAGCCCACGCGCCTGGATGCGGCGGTCGTGGGCGCCGGCGCCGTGGGGGCAAGCGCTGCCCTGCACCTGGCCCGGCTGGGCTTCCGTGTTGCCGTCCTGGAGAAGGAGGAAGGCCCCGCCCGGCACCAGAGCGGCCGCAGCTCGGGCGTCGTCCACGCCGGCTACAACCTCAAGCCCGGCACGGAGAAGGCGCGCTTCTGCCGCGACGGAAACCGGGAATTGAAGGAATGGTGCCGCAGCCACGGCGTTCCCTTGGCAGAACTGGGCGCCTTCGTCGTCGCACGCGACGAGTCCGAGGCCGGGACTTTGCGAGAACTGGAGCGGCGCGCCAAGGCCAACGGGGTCGCGGCACGCATCGTGGACCGCGAACGACTCGTCGAGGCCGAGCCCCACGCCGACGGCATCCTGGCCCTGCACGCCCCTGAGGTGGCAAGCTTCGACGCTCCGGCCTACGTCGCGTCCGTCGTCGCCGCCGCACAGGCCGAGGGCGTGGAGTTCCGTTGGGGCGCCCGCGTGCAGGCCATCGAGGAGACGTCCGCCGGCGTCCGCCTCGCCACATCCGCCGGGCCCGTCGATGCGAGCGTGGCCGTGAACGCAGCCGGCCTCCACGCGGACCGCCTAGCGGCGAGGCTTGCCCCTGACCTGCGCATCGTCCCGTTCCGCGGCACGTACGCCGAGATCGTCCCCGGCCGCCGCGACCTCGTGCGCACCCACCTCTATCCCACCCCCGACCTCGCGTTCCCCTTCCTTGGCGTGCACCTCTCGCGCCGCACCGACGGCCGCGTCATGGTCGGCCCGGGCGCCATGCTCGCCCTCGGCCGCGAGGCGTATTCCGCCTGGCATCTCCACTTGCGCGACATGGCCAGCATGGCGTCATGGCCGGGGTTCTGGCGCCTCCTTGCCAAAAGCGAGGTGCGCCGCCTCGTCGGGCGCGAACTCCGCAAGAGCCTCGACCTCGGCGCCGTCGCCAACGAAGCCGCCCGTCTTGTCCCTGAGCTCCAGGCCAGCGACCTCGTGCCCGCGATGGCGGGCAACCGTGCCCAACTCGTCGCCCGCGACGGCGCCCTCGTCGATGACATCGTGGTGCGCGAAGGCCCAAGCAGCGTCCATGTACTCAACGCCGTGAGCCCGGGACTCACGTGCAGCCTGCCGTTCGGGCGACACTTGGCGGCCTTGGCGGCGGGCAAGATGCCTTGATCCTGTTGGCTCCGCGTGTGGGAGGCTTGGGAGGATGAGTGGGAGAATGGTGATCTTGGATGGGAGAGGGGTGATCTTCGTGTTGCTCCGGTGGCCACTGCCATTGGAACCGCCGATTGCACCGGAACGTGGGCCTGCGACGTCCAGCGACCGGGCCCCGATCGTCCGACGACGGCGGCGTCTTCAACGGCTGGCCCTTGTGAGCATGTTGGGGCGCGCAGAGCGCGCCCTTGCTTGGGCACGACCGTTCGGTCGAAGAAGTGGACGCCGTCGTCGGACTGCAGGAACCTGTTGGCGAAGCAGTTGTTACGAACAAGTGGAGTGGCGACCGTGGGACGTATTGGGGTGCACTTTCGATTCGGTGCCTTCCGTGCCGTCCCTGGCGGGGCGCCTGCCGCGACCTTCGACCGTTCCTCGGTTCAGCGTTCGTTGACTATCTGCTCGGAGACGGCGACGCATTCCTGCCGTATCGCGTCGCATTCCATCCGCGTCGCCTCGCCTTATACCCGTGCGGGGCGGAGCATGGGTTGGTCTTCCCCATGACCCCGACCCCCCGCCCCGAAACCCAGACCATGAACG
>JBHEMF010000192.1:0-3528 GCA_046352665.1 Thermoplasmatota archaeon | reverse complement strand
GCGTGAAGTCGCCGACGCGCCGCGCCGGCACCAGCGCCTCGGCGCGGACGCGGATTTCCGCCTTCGCCGCCGGCAGTTCGGTCTCGATCGCATCAAGCCGCGCGATTACCCGCTCGATGTTGCCGTCGATCGCCACCGCGCGGCGATCGAACGCAATCGCCGCGATCGCCGCCGCGCTCCAACAGCGGGCGCAGCACCTCGCGCGCTGGGCCCCGCACCTCCGCCAGCTGGGCGCGGAGATCGGCCTCGACACCGTGCGCGTGCAGACCGCCGACGACGCCGCGGCCGCCGCCCAGCTTGCGCGGGCCGGGTTCGCGGCCACGGCGGGTGCCGGCGGGGTGGCCGTGCGCGTGCCGGACGGCGACGCCGCGGTGGCCCCCATCGTCGGGGCCCTCCAGGTCGCGGTGCGCAACGTGAACGTGCACAAGCCGACGCTGGACGACGTCTTCCTCCATTTCACCGGCCACGAGATCCGTGCCGAGGCGCCCGCCGGGCATTCGCCCATGATGCGGGCCTGGGGGCGGGGACGGCGATGACGCGGGGCGACCGCATCGACGTCGCGGCCGAGCTGAGCACGGTCGGAATGGTGTGGCGGCGCGAGATGATCCGCTTCGTGCGCGCCCGCAGCCGCATCGTGGGCGGGCTCGTCCAACCCATCCTGTTCCTCTTCGTGCTCGGCTACGGCCTGGGATCCCTCGTCCCCGCCGCCGGCGGTGTCGATTACAAGCGCTTCATCTTTCCCGGGACGCTCTCCATGAGTGTCGTCACGACCTCCATCTTCAGCGCCATCTCGATCGTCTGGGACCGCGAGTTCGGCTTCCTGCGCGAGATGCTGGTCGCCCCCGTGTCGCGCGCCAGCATCGTCCTCGGCAAGACGTCCGGCGGCGCCACGGTCGCCACGTCGCAGGGTGCGATCATGCTCCTCCTGGCGCCCGTGGTCGGTGTCACGCTCACGCCGCTCCTCGTCGTCGAGGTCCTGGGCATCGCCATGCTCATGGCCTTCGCCCTCACGAGCTTCGGCGTGTTCGTGGCGAGCCGCATGAAGAAGATGGAGGGCTTCCAGGTCGTCATGCAGTTCCTGCTCTTCCCCATGATCTTCCTTTCCGGCGCCATGTTCCCGCTGGCCAACGTGCCGACGTGGCTGTCCGCCATCGCCCACCTCGACCCCCTCACCTACGCCATCGACCCCATGCGGCGCGTCATCCTCGGCGCCCAGTTCGCAGGGTCTGTCCCTCCCGCCGTGGCGGCGCGCTTCGGCAACGGCGTCACCCTGTTCGGCGCCCCGCTGGGCATCGGCACGGAGCTCGTCGCCGTCGCCCTCTTCGCACTGTTCTTCCTCGCCCTCGCGGTGCGCGGCTTCTCCAAATACGACTAGCCACGACCTAGTACTTGTCCCGGATGCGGCGCGCCGGCACCCCGCCCCAGAACTCGCCCGCCGGCACGTCGCGGTTCACGAGGCTCATGGCGCCGACGACGGCGCCGGCGCCGATGGAGACGCCGGGCAGGACCGTGCAGTTGGCGCCGATGGAGGCGCGCTCGCCCACGACGACGGCACCCAGCTGGTAGCCGTCGTGCACGTAGGCGTGGCAGAGGATCGTCGTGTTGTAGCCGATGATGGCGTCGTCCTCCACGGTGATGCGCTGCGGGAACAGCACGTCGAGCTGCGCCCCCAGGCCGATCGACACGTGGCGGCCGATGCGGGCACCGCTCCGGCGCACCATCCACGACTTCAGCGTGAACCAGGGCACGGTCTTGGAAGGAGAGAGCCAGAGCCAGTTCCACGCGACGCGCCACCGGCTCACGTCCCGCCCGAAGTACCATAGGGCGTTGCGCGGGCCGCGGCTCGGCCGGATCTCGGCCTTCGGGTGGGGCACAGGCCGCCATGCCGGCCCGGGTTCCTTACCCCTCCGGGTGGATTCAAAGCCCCGGCGCCCATGTGGCAGACGTGGACTTCACGACCCTGAACGCCGTGGCGAACGTGCTCACCGTCGCGGTCCTCCTGCTGGGTCTCCTGTTCGGTGTCGTCCAGCTCAACCATTTGCAGCGCCGGCGCCGCGACGCCATCGCCCTGGAGGCGGTCCGCATCATGCAGGACGAGGCCACCGCGAAGGCCGTGCAGTGCGTCCTGGGGCTTCCCGACTCCGTCTCCCAGGACCAGCTCGTCGTGCGGGGGCCCGATGTCGAGTCCTGTGTCAGTCTCGTGGAGTACAACTTCGACACCCTCGGCTGGATGGTGCACCGCCGCATGATCCCCCTGCGCGACCTCGACGACCTCATGGGCGGCGCCGTGCGGGCGGTGTGGCGGCGCGTGCACGTCCTCGCGGAGGAGCGGCGGCACGTGACGGGGCAGTCCAACCACTTCGAGTGGACGCAGTGGCTTGCCGAGCAATTGGAGGCGCACCCGAGCCCCGCCAAGCAGTCCGGCGCGCACATCTACTACCGGCGTTGGCGGCCCTAGGCGACCCGTCGCCCAATCGCCCAGAGCCAAACCCTATGAACCAGGAGGGGAGATTGGGCGGCCATGGCCCCCGTGCGCGTGCTGTTTCCCCTGGATGGCTCCGAACCCGCCTACGAGGCCATGGCGAAGGCTCTGCGCGTGATCCCCGCCGACGCCGAGATCGAGGCGACCGTCCTTGTCGTCATGCAGGAATTCAAGGGCGCCTCGGAGGACATGGTGCGCAGGTTCGAGGAGGACACCGACGACGAGGTCTTCCCCACCACCGACTCCGCGGCACAGGTGTTCCATGAGCTGCGTCGCCGCGTCGGTGCCCTGGCGCCGCAGGTGAGGTTCAAGGTCGCGAAAGGCAACGTCCGGCGCGAGATCCTGGGCGAGGCCGCCAACCACGACCTCCTCGTCATGCACGCCACCTCGCGGGGCGGGTCCCTGGCGCGCGGCTCGCACCGGCTCGCCCGCAAGGCGCCCTGCGACGTCCTCCTCATCCGGCCGTAGCTGCCTGCGGCGATGCCCGCCATCATGGCGGGTGCCGGCCAAGAGTGTCCCTCGGTTGCCGTGGAGGCTGCGGTCCGAGCCGCGGGTGGCAAACGGCCGCGCCGGTGGACGCTTCCTTGTCGGCATGCCTGCACCGTTCCAGGGGTTCTGGCCAAGCGCCAAGTATCCTTGATGCCGCAGCAGGCCCTGATGCGCCGGAACCGCCCTTGGAGACTGGCGCTGCCCCTGGTCGTCCTTTTCCTCATGGCACCCCACGCCGCCGCCGACCCCACGACCGTGGAGCCCGTGGACGGCGCCGTGGCGACGGTCGAGGCGACCCTCAACAGCACGCTCAACCCGCCCGGCAACGGCACCAATCCCGGAAACGGCACGACGCCGCCGGGAAACGGCACGCAACCCCCCGTCAGCAACGAGACGACGCCGCCCACCGATGGCAACGGGACGCCGCCGACGGACGACGAGACGACGCCGCCTTCGGACAACGAAACGACGCCCGCGCCGGATGAGTGGCTCCGCCGCCTGGGGACGCTGCCGCTGATGTATCAGCCGGGCGAGCGGTGGCTGTACAACACCGGCTC
>JBHEMF010000191.1:0-3563 GCA_046352665.1 Thermoplasmatota archaeon | reverse complement strand
AGGCGGGCTTGGTTGCGGGTGGCTCCGCGGCGGAAGGGTTGCGTTAGGGGGAGGCCGTCGGGCCAGTCGCCGGTGGGGTCTTCGAGGGCGTACACGGCGACGCCGTCCTCGTCGGGGAGGAGGTTGGCGTAGTCGCCGAGGGGGTGCGTGGAGGGGGGGTCGTCGCGGAACCGGATGAAGGCCAGGCGGAGCTTGAGCATCAGGGGGCCTCGTGGCAGGGGTAGTCGCAGACGGGGCATGCGTGCGTGGTGCCGTGGCTGTAGTCGGTCCCGCATTGGGTGCAACTGATTGACGACGGGGGCGGGAGTCATGGTCGGAGGGCTGTGGTGTGGGCGCGGATGGCGGCGGTGGCTTCTTCTTGGACGGCGCCGCGGAGTTTGCCGTGTTTGGCGAGGACGGCGGCCGTGAACGCGGTGTAGGTTTCGGCGTCCACGTTCACGGTCGGCACGTTGATGCATGGATGGTTTGACCTTCCTTGAGGCAGTCAGGGGGCCGCGAAGCGTGGTCCTCGGCACCCGTTGCGGCCGCGTTTGCGGAGGACGAGGTGGTTGTGGCCGGCGGCGTCGGTGTGGTTCACGAAGTGGTAGATGCCGGGGCGCTTGTTGCCGTCGAACTCGATGTGGAGGGGGAGCCCGCAGCCTTCGCGGCCGCAGACGTCCATCATGCCGCCGACGCCCACGTCCTTCACGCACCCGCACCCGCCCGACTGTCCCTGTTGCGAATCTGGCGGAGCTGCGCCATGGTGAGCGCCTTCCTGTCGGTTCGCGAGGCCTGCGAAGGCGGACTCCTTTTCCGCTTCGATTTCGGGGGTTGGACGCACGTCATGCAGGGATGCCGGCCGCTCGCCCGCATGGCCGCGACGCGGCTTCTTCGGATGCCGGCGAAGTGATGGTCCTTGTTCGCCATCCGCGTCCCCAGGCTCTGCATGAGGAACCGGCACGCGTCCTCCAGGTGCCAGGCGGCGTTGCGGCGGCCAGCGTAGTAGGCCGGGGCGAATGGGTCGAGGCTGTCAAGGAACGCCTCGACGGCGGCGTGGACGACGAGTCCCATCCTGGTGCATCAATCGGAGGATGGGTAGTAGTCTGCTCGATAGTAGCAACACCTACGCGAAGACGTCGACGTAGAGCATGCCACCGTGCATGCGACACTGCGCCCCCACCACGCCTTTGGCGCCTTGGAGTTCGTACGTGGTGCAGCCGCAGGACTTCTCCGCCACGATGTCCCCCATGGCGCCCAGGATGGCTTGCCTCGCCGCGGCGTCGGGGTCGAGGCGCTGCATGAGGCCCCGGTACTCCGCCTCGGCGTTGTCCGCTGTGAGGCGCCACTTCTGGATCATGGCGGCCTCGTGGCAGTTCTGCACGTGGTCGTCCTTTGTGTCCCGGCGGCACAGGCACGCCGGCCACGCTTCCCGATGCGCCGCCAAGGCCCTAAGGCATGCGACGGCTTCCAGGATGCCCGTCACGGCGTCCACCGCCACAACCCTTGCGCGCCGACGCGGGGTACTACGGGTTCGAGTCGCTGGATGTCCGCGAGGATCCACGCGTAGCGGCCGTCCACGTGTGCGCACAACGACTGGGCTGCGTCAGCTGGTCGCAGGCGTCGGACGTCGACGAGGTCCGCGACGGCCACGACGGCGCCACGGGGGAGATACGAGCGGCCTTCGACGTTGAGGATGAGGTCGTAGCCGAGCCGCCGGGCAGCGTCCCGGTCTCCTTGCAGGCCAGCATGGATGGCGAGTGGGCCGCGGTACCGCGTAGGCCACGACCGCGTCTCAATCGACTTCCTGCCGGACGCGATGAGTTCAGCCCACGGCTGCTTAATCGTCAACGCCCTGAACGCATTCACTCCCCCCACGCCAAGACTCGTAGACGGCGCCGCGGGGTGACGCCCATGGAGTACGAGTTCACCGGCAGCGTGGTCCGCTGCCTCCGCCCCGGATGCCATTGGGTATACGGTGGGCCCAGGGACGACTGGAGTGCTGGCGCCGCGTGGAGCTACCACGCCAACCGCGACTGCCCCCGACCCCGCTGAGTCACCGAAGGGGAACCCTTGCCTCGCATCGGCCTCATGCAGAGCAAACGACATGGCGCACTGGAAACAGAGGAACTTCGGGACCGAGGCAGCAGTCTCCGCGGGCGGCACCTCGCCGCCGTCGTCGAAAGACCTACCGCAACGACCATCGCACCTCCGCATCACGCAGCCCACCAATGCCCTTCCTCAGCGCATTCCGGATCATTCACGGCCCCACATACCGGACACTTCGGGCCAGGCTTGGTTTGCGGAGGCCGCAAGGCCCCGTCGCACGCACCAACAACGGTGCCAACCCACCTTTCACCGCGCAAGTTCGCTTGAAGAACCTGCTGAAGCTCCGCGTCACAAGCACTACACACGGTCCGCCACCTCCGACTTAAGCAGGTGTCGGTCGGCTTCCTCGGTGTGGTCCCACTCGCCGGGATAGCAGAACTCCAACCCCTTGCCGCAACTGATACACTTGGCATAGGCGGTATTCGTGTCAGTGGCGATTAGGGAGTCCATGTCGGGTTTTCCGTAGCAGAGGCCCGCCAGCCGTTCGATGGTCATGCGCCACGCTCCAGGAAAACTGCGGCGCGTGCCGTTCGGGTGTTCGTCGCAGTAGCCCTCTACATCCACCGGCCGGGCACCGCACATCTCCGTGCCTTGCTCCGAAATCGACGAGAAGAGGCAACCAACTGGACTCTCCTGGGGAACTGCGGGGCCAACTGAGGCGCTCAAGGCAGCCGTCCACGTCGTCGTGCCGGTAGATGCCGCCAATGCGCTCCAACGCCTCGCGCTCCGGGACTTCGCCATGTACTGGGCAGATGAACGTCACTGGGCAGCACGCTCCTGTTTGCCAACGGCCACGGCCCATCGCTGCTTGCTGCCATTCGGCTGGTCCTGGCGGCGCGGTCTGCCGTCCGTGTGCGCCCACGCCTTCGCGTCCGTATGGGCTTCCAGCTTCCAGCCCGCCGCCTTCAAGCTCGTCCCCGGCTCGGCGGCCAGGATGTAGGTCTGGACCTTCTGATAGCCCAGGAGTCGGGCGATTCGGGCCACCAGGCCATAGAGGAAGGAGCAGGCGTTTGGGCATCCGTCCGTGACCAGCCGGGACACCTCCAGCGTGGTCTTGTGGTTCACAAGGCGGGCGACAGGTCGCCCGACCATTGCCACGCCGCGAAGCTGCCCCGTGTCGTCGGCGCAGCCTACGCTCCACTTGACGCGATGAAGCGGCTTGTGGTGGCGGTGGAACCGGGCGACGAAGGCGTTTGCCTCGTCCAAGTCCATCTGGGCCGGGTGGAGCTTCGACAGCATCAGGCACCGTCCTCATCGCCACAGGGCAAGACGTAGCCCTGGCCGTCGCAGGTGTCGCAGCCTGACCGGTCGCAATCTGGGCAGGCCACGCACTTGTGCTTGATGGACAACAGGCCGATGGCGGCCATCGGGGAGAGCCCCCGTGCCGCCGCGCCCTCGTTGCAGGGGCGCCACTTCACAGGGCACCGTCCAGGTTGCAATCGGGGCACTCGTTGCAGTCCTCGCCTTCCTTGCGGCAC